>JBGOYO010000410.1:0-2988 GCA_041479715.1 Anaerolineae bacterium | reverse complement strand
CAACACCTGAAGGCGCTAAGCCTGACCCGGTGGCGGCGGTCGTCAAGGAAATAACGACACAGTTCGACTGGCATGCCCCAGTTGGCTGCGGTTTCCCGGCTGTAATCCGCAATGGCGTGGCAGAATCTGCCGCCAATATCAGCCAGAGGTGGATTGGCCTTAATACCGCCCAGCTTTTCTCGGATGCAACCCAATGCCCGGTGTATGTCCTCAATGACGCCGATGCCGCTGGTCTGGCTGAAGTGACCTTTGGAGCGGGTAGAGGCGTCAAAGGTGTAATATTGATGATCACTATCGGGACAGGCCTGGGATCAGCCTTATTCATCAATGGGATCCTCGTCCCCAATACCGAGCTGGGTCATATCGAAGTAGATTGTGACGATGCCGAGAACCTCGCCTCGGATGAGGCACGCAAGGATCAGGACCTCTCATGGAAAAAGTGGGCCAAGCGCCTGAATAAATACCTGAATAGCTTGGAGAGACTGTTTTCACCAGACTTGATGATCCTCGGGGGTGGTGCGGTTAAGAAACAGGACCAATTTTTGCCCCTGATCACCGTGCGCACAAATGTTGTCCCTGCCGCCCTGGGTAACGACGCCGGAATCGTCGGTGCCGCCCTGGCCGCCAAGCAACATTTGGGCTAGTTGATTCGGAACCCAGTTTTCTTTAGCCAATTGACATTTGTAAACATTTCGGGAGGACTAACACTCATCCTAGCGTTGGTTAAAATGGTACAGAAATGCGACAATTATTGTGATAAATTGTATATATGCAAAGGAGGATATACCATGGCATCTTTTCTAGTGCAATTTAGCTATACCGAAGAAGGGTTGAAGGGTCTACTCAAAGAAGGTGGGGCAAAACGACGTGAAGCCACTGAGCAGCTGATTAAAAGCCTGGGCGGTAAATTGATCGCTTATTACTTCGCCTTCGGAGAATATGATGGTTTCGCCATTATCGAAGGCGTGGACAATGTCGATGCTGCAGCAGCAGGTCTGATTGTCGGTGCGAGCGGCGCGGTGAAAACCAAAACAACCGTGTTACTGACACCCGACGAGATTGACAGAGCTGCCAGGAAGACCGGCACTTATCGTGCACCTGGTCAGTGACTGAGCCAGGCAAATAATATTTTATAAGGTACCTAATAATCACGTTCCAAGCGGGACAATTTAAGCTTTTTGTTTGGTCTGTACCAATAAACGAAGGGCACAACTGAGTGAACAATACCAATTGTGCCCTTCCTAATTAATTAACTTCGATTTTGTAATGAATCGATTAGTTGGCCATTACTTTGATCGCCTTTGGGCGGTCTGCCTCAGCCTTGGCGATGTGCAGTGATAGCACACCGTTTTTGATTGAGGCTTCAACATGGTCAGCATCGGCTGCGGTGGGCAGAGTGATCACCCTGCTGAAGTGCCCATCGGGCAGCTCGCTCACCAGGTATTTGGCACCCTCATCGCCATCCGTTTTGAACTCGCCGCGGATAGTAACCGTGTCGTTCAACACTTCAATATCCAGGTCCTCAGCAGACAAACCGGGGACTAAAGCCATAATGTCATATGCATCTTCGTCGGCTTTAACATTTACTGACAACTGCATCTCACACTCGGTCGGGGTCTGGTCGGTAATTCCATTTTCAAACCAGTGGTTCATTGCATGGCGCATGGCGGCCATTCGATAGTATGGGGTAACGTAGTAAGTCATAATAGATTCTCCTTATCATTATCAGTTTATTCTGATCTTATGGATAAATAATACACCCCTCGTATCAGAGCACCGATAACGTTGTATATGAACTTTGCAAGAATCCCGTGGGTGGGTGTTAATAAATCAAAGTTTTGCCACGCAGATCATATAAGGTGAATTTTCTTCATAAGGCGAGCAGCCAAAATCCCCATACACCCCGATCACTTCCAGATCAGAACCGCGTATCTCATCCAGATACCTCTTAGCTGGCAGCACCTGCTGAATTGACCGAGCTGTGAATCGTTCCACCCTGCCATCTGGAAGTAAATGGTCGTAAATCCAGGTCATTTGGAAAGTGTCCTTTGTCCGCTGCCAGGAGCTGCTTACCTGCACCGGGTTCCCGGTCTGGGGATGGAGAAATTCATCTTCGAGCTGCGGTGCAGAACGACCGGGTAGGTCAGCCAGGGTTTCAGGGTTGGGGATGCTGACGGCGAATATTCCCCCAGGTTTTAAATGCTTGTGTACACATCCCAGGCATGCCAAACGTTCATTTTTGCGTAAGGTGCTGTATGTGTTACATGGCAAGATGATCAGCGAAAATTGCGCTGACAAGTTGAATTGGGTGATGTCTGTAGCGATGAACCATGGACGGGGCATTAACTTTCCAATCCGTGTACCCAGGAACTCCAACATCGACAGGTCGTTGTCGATACCAATGCAATGATAGCCTGCTTGTGCGAGAGCCATTAGTACTCGACCTGTCCCGCAACCCAGTTCGAGCACCGGGCCTCCCATCTGAGCGGAGAGAGCAAGCCAAAATGCGAGATCCTCCGTATAACGGCTGTGATGGGCGTGGTACAGCTCAGGGAGCATGTTATTTATATGCCGGACTGAGCCTGCGCCTGACTAAATTGAATACCGATTGAATCTCAGGGACTTTGAGTGCTATGATGATCAGACCATACACGCCACAGCCGATGATCACTCCCCCTACACCCGCTAGCCAGGCTGCCTTCTCGCTGGTCAGGCCCAACCAGGCCCAAATCACCAACCCCATAATGGCAGCTGCCAGCGCTGCTGCGGCAGTACCCTTCAGGATTCGCCGCCCCTCCAGCCAGCTTAATTTACGGTGCATCAATATCAGTAGCCCGGCTGCTTCCAACGCTGTCGCCAATGAATTCGCCAGTGCCAGCCCACCTAGCGCCAACCAACCAATACGGGCAAACCAGCTGGAGAATAGGACGCTGAAGACCACATTCAAGCCCATCGCCACCGCCCCCACCAGTACAGGGGTCTTCGTGT
>JBGOYO010000409.1:0-3002 GCA_041479715.1 Anaerolineae bacterium | reverse complement strand
GGCGATGACCGTTGTCGACCTGATCGCAGATCCTGATTTGTTGACTCAAGCTAAAACTGAATTAGCTTCTATAATCAATCCGTAGTAATAGACCTATCTTGCCCAACATGAGGAGGTAATTATATGGCAGGCCACTATCTTCAAAGTCTCTTAGGTGAGCGTGAGAAAATCATTTTGGCAACTCGTCACCACTGGTTCGTCCTTGCCAGCTCGATTGTATTGGAAACCGTTTTAGTCTTCTTCATATTTATCCTCACCATCGCCGGATCGATTTACTTGTACGGACAGAATATCTCCGCCTGGTGGATTGCCACCGTGCTCGGTTTTATCCTGTTAATTATCCCCATCACCACGGGTACGCGCGATATCTTGAACTGGTCCAACCACCAGTACCTTATCACCAACCTCCGTGTGATTCAGATCTCAGGCATCTTCAATAAAAGTGTCATCGACTCATCGCTTGACAAAGTCAATGATATCAAGATGGACCAATCAGCCCTGGGTCGCATGTTCGGTTATGGCGATATCGAAATTTTGACCGCCAGTGAGCTCGGCGTAAATCTATTCAAGAGAATTGATAACCCGGTTAAGTTTAAAAACGCCTTGATCAACGCCAAAGCTTCCCTCGAACACGCCGTTGATGAAGCGCCGGAAATCAAGCCTGGGGAACCCAAGCCTGAGGACCTCAAAAAAGACATTCCTGAGATGATCAGCAAGCTCGCTGATTTGCGTACGCAGGGCGTCATCACCGAGACAGAATTTCAAACCAAGAAAGCTGAGCTCATGGCTAAAATTTAGCTATGACCGAATTCCTGCCTTACGATGAATTGACCTGGCCTGAGGTCCGTGCCACACCCAGGCATACTCCCATGGTACTGCCACTCGGCATTGGCTATCCACTCGATCGACTTGCGGAGGCCTTGGGAAACCCACCTGCTGTCTATTTATTACCTCCTTTTCCTTACGGCTGGCAGGGTAGTGGTCTGGCCATAATTGAGACTTGCCTCGAGCACTATCTCATCAATATCATCTCCGGTCTTCGAGACGATGGTTTTATAAACTCGGTAGTGTTAATTCCCCAGGGTCTTAATCTAAACCTATCTACCCTTTGGATCGCTTTACCCCAATTATGTGGATCTGGCGAAAATAACCTCCTGCCGCTTGATACCGAGCGCAAGAAAGTCGTCCTGATCCCCATCGGTCATACCGAGCAACACGGATTCCATCTACCGCTCTCAACCGACACACTAATCATTGACGCCATTGCACGTGGCGCCGTTGCTTCCGCTCCCGATGATACGACTATCCTCCCGGTGATGCCTTATGGTGTTAGCACCCATCGGCCCTCCTTCGCTGGCACTCTGAGTGCCGGAGGGCGTGCATTTGAGGATTTCTGGGTCAACGTAATCGATGTTTTGGCTGCCCGTGGCTTTGAGCAGTTTTATCTGGTCAGCGGACACGGTGGGAATAGCTCATTCCTTATCAACGCCATCAAGTATGCCGGCGAGCGCCACCGGCGTGTCTTCTGCGCTACTGCCTTTCTCTATCTCTCCGGTCCCGATGGGGTTGCTTCCCTGGAAAAATACCGTCAGTCTGGTATCGGAGGCATGGGTCATGCTTGTGAGCTCGAAACCTCCTTCATCCTTCACCTCAAACCGGCACTGGTCCACATGGAACGCGTGGTTGATGAAACCAATTTTATCTCCACCCCATCCTATTATATGGATTGGGTCGAGGGCGGCACACTGGTTGCCAACCCTCCCTGGGATGATGATACCGCCACCGGCGCATACGGGGCAGGCAGCCTGGCGACTGCAGAAAAGGGTAAACTCTGGCTCCAGGCCGCCATCGACGAGAAAGTTGCTCACATCAAGGAGATCCAACTTCAGCAGCAGCTGCGTGAAGAACGTCGCCGTGGAGGTTTCGGGCTGTGGGGAAAATCAAATTAGTATATAGATAGCCTATGCCAACTCCAGACGCATTCCGATGGAATTCGCGTTATCAAGCCGGTGCTGATAACGCGTCTGATCTCCCTCGATCCCTGCTAGTGGACCATATGAACCTCCTCCCTACTCAAGGGTTGGCGCTCGATATCGCGATGGGGTTGGGTGGGAGCGCTGGCTTCCTCCTCCAGCACGGCCTGCGGGTGATTGGTGTGGATATCTCATCCGTCGCGGTCAGCCGCGCTAAAAAAGATTTCCCTGCATTGATGGCTGTCGTCACCGATATAGAGCGTTTCTATATCCCCCCTGATACATATGACGTGATTCTCAATTTTTTATTTCTTCAACGCGATTTATGGCTGTCCATCCAGTATGGATTGAAACTCGGTGGGATTTTATTTATGGAGTGCTTGACGGACGAGATGCTTTCCGTTCATCCTGAAATCGATCCCATCTACCTGCTTAAACCGGGCGAGCTTCAACATGCCTTTATTGATTCCCCACTTCCTGTAGATTTGGAAATTCTATACTATTTTGAGGGCTGGTCTACTTCAGCCAACGCGCATCGCCGCGCCACCGCTGCTCTGGTCGCCCGCCGGATTGCGTAGCAGGCTTTCATATACCGGCACCAGCTTATCGGCAATCTTATTCCAGGCGTAATCTTGTGCCAGCCTTTCAGCTTGTCTCCCCATTTGATCCCTCAAGTTCGAGTCCTGCAACAATGACGTGATTCGCGTGGCCAGCTCATTCGGGTCATCGACGGGTACGGTGTAACCTGTCACACCATCTTGTACCAGGTACGCCAGACCTCCAATCTGAGACGCCACCACCGGTGTCCCGCATGCCATTGCTTCCAAAGCCACCATCCCAAACGACTCATACTGAGATGGCACCACCACCGCTTCAGCTGCTGAGTAATAATACGGCAGGGAATCTTGGTTACGGTTGCCCAGGAATGTCACCATGTCATTCAACCCATATTGCTCGGTTAATACCTTGACGCGTGACAGCTCAATGTCGGTCTGCTCTCCTCCATCGTCCGGGTCACCGCCGATGATC
>JBGOYO010000408.1:0-3018 GCA_041479715.1 Anaerolineae bacterium | reverse complement strand
CAATCAAGTTCCTGCTGCAATAATGCGCATCTGCGGATACTACCTGGGTACCGATGTGTCTATGGTGCCGCAAATCGCTGAGCTCCTGATGATGGCGCCTCCCTCGATGCCGGCACCGCAGATGCTGTCAGCTGCATATTCCCAAACCCTGAGCAGATTCTTACAGAATGAAACCTTCATCGTTAGTTATGTTGGAGCTGCGATGCAGGCTGAATCGATGAATCCCGACCATCTGGAGATTGCTAATGCTAACCTCACCCAGCTGATCTATTCCGCCCTGATCCTGGGCGATATAAACCTGCTGGATCCATCCACAGCATGGCTGAACGGATTGTTGAGGAATTATGGCATCTCAACCGGTATTGTCGAACAGTTTTACACCATCTATCGCCAGGCAGTCGAACGCTACCTTGGAGAGGATGGCGCGGTGATCCGGGATTGGCTGAGTAAACAGCTATCCGCATAGTGCTATTTTATTAACATATTGGAAATGAAAGTGAGCGAATAAAATGAACGATAAACTACGACAAATCTCTGTAATCCTGACCATCGCGGCGACGATTGCGGTCAATGTGCTTGCCGACGCCCTGCCCATTAACGGGTTGGGAACTGGCCAAATTTCTGACCTATTTAAGGTCTATTTTGTCCCGGCTGGCTATGTATTTTCTATCTGGGGGCTGATCTACCTGGGACTGATTGCGTTTGCGGTGTTCCAGGCTTTACCCGCCCAGCGCCAAAACCCGCGCTTGCGCAACACGGGCTGGTGGATTTGCCTGGGTAGCCTGGCAAACATAGCCTGGATCTTCTTGTGGCATTATGAAATGTTCGCTCTGACCGTCGTTGCGATGTTAGTCCTGCTGGGAACACTGATCGTCACCTATCTACGCCTGGGGATCGGCCGGACAACAGTCACACCAGCCGAGCGATATACCACCCAGTTGACCTTCAGCATCTACCTGGGCTGGATCACCGTTGCCACGGTGGCGAACATCACCAGTCTGTTGGATTACCTTAACTGGAGTGGGTTTGGGATTGCCCCGGAAATCTGGATGGGTATCGTCCTGGCTGCCGTGCTGTTGATCGCCGTGTTAATGAACTTTACCCGGCGGGATGTGGCCTATACTGCAGTCATCCTGTGGGCGCTGGCAGGGATCGCGGTGAAGTTCGCCGGTGTGCCTGCGGTAGCCATACCCACCTGGATCACCTTTGGATTGGTGGCGTTATCATTGGTATTGGCATATATCCTGCCTGGAAAAACCCTGGTGGAAAAATCTGGTCAAACCGGTGTAGCTTGTGCATGAAGCACCTGGGCAAGCACCGCGGGTTACCCTATTCCAGCCTGAAAGGGATTCCCAATACCGGGCATCTGTCGCATGAAGAGCAGCCGAAAGCTTCTACGGAAGAGGTAACTAGTTTTTAGGTACTATTTAATCTAAGGAGGAAAAAGATGCCGCGAGTTTCATTGAACGTACCTGCTCCTGATTTTGCACTGAAAAATTTTAAGGGTGAAATGGTGCACCTCTCTGACTATCGTGATAAGTCAAATGTTCTCCTGGTATTCAACCGTGGCTTTATGTGACCATTCTGCCGAAAGCACATGGCGCAGTTGCGCCAGGATTACAAAGAATTCGTCAGGCGAAATACTGAAGTGATCGTCGTTGGTCCGGAAGATGACCGGGCATTCAGCTCATTTTGGCATGACCACCAATTGCCTTTTATCGGTCTGCCTGATCAAAAGGCAAGCGTCCTCAAGCAGTACGGGCAGGAAATCAACCTGTTCAAGCTTGGACGTATGCCAGCCCAGGTGATTGTTGATAGGGCTGGTAAGGTACGTTATGTGCATTATGGTCATAGTATGGGAGATATCCCATCCAATGCGGAGATCCTGAAATTATTGGAAAGCTGCTGAAATTTTTCGGTGATGCATCAGAACACATTTGCGAGATTATCAGTTGTTATTTGGATTGCCTTGTTCTATTATTATGACAAAAATTTGGACTAATATTGAGTGATATCAAAAATATCCTCCCGACTTTTAGTCGGGAGGATTTTTTTAACTTCGTATCGATTTATTGCTAACGCAGATGTTAGTGTTCAACCCATGGCGTTGAAGGTTTCATAGACTATGATATGAGCGCCACCCTTTAAAACCGGGCAACCCTGCGCTATTCGAAGAGCTTCATCCATTGAGTTGGCTTTAATGACCGTGTAGCCACTCGGCATTGAGCTAGTCGAGCCATCACTGATTCTCCCATCGCTTGAGATGTTCTTAGCCATGGGGGTGAATGGATTCCCCTGGTCAACCACATTGTTGGACCATTTTTTTAACCAGACCATCCAATCACCAGTGACTGCCTGACGCTCTATTTCATGTGCAGGCATTTTTCCACCACTATAGAGTAGCAAATAATTATTCATTTTTTCTCCTTATAGATTTTCCAAGTTTTCCGAATAATCTTATATTTGTAGCCATCTATATAGGACTAAATGGACTATATTAGTATATATATTATCACAATAAGATAAAACAACGATAATAGGGGGATGAATAGGTGCTATATCTAAATCACTTAAAAGTAAGATTGCTATTGGAACTCGAGAATCCAGCCGATAAGCATATCAAAATGCTGTGATTTGCGATGTGATTAGCAGAAAATACGAATAAGATTTAAGAATATAATTTTTCGTGTCGTTATCAAGCGGGTTATGTAAACTGAAAATGAGGAGAATACCAATGAAAAGGTTTGTGTCCATCCTTTTTATCTTCGCTTTTCTACTGGCTGCCTGTAAGCCTGCCGCGACGAGCCCTACCCGTACGATATCACCGACCGCAACACATATTTCTCCGACCTGCACGGTTAGCATGCCCACTGATACTGCCGTACCAACCGTCACATCCGACCCCACGTCGGTGACTGCACCTGCAGATACTGCAGCCATCCTGAAAACTTTCGGTGGTTACCCCTGCCCTAACAGTGAATTCACCTGTGTGGATATAGAAGTCCCGCTGGATCATTT
>JBGOYO010000407.1:0-3049 GCA_041479715.1 Anaerolineae bacterium | reverse complement strand
GCGCATCAACCCCATGGATTCTCTTTTCAGAATGGGTCCTACATCCACTATGGGTTGGGCAACCTGTTTTTTGATCAATTCCACTATTGCCCTGATTACGCATGTGATGACGCCTTTATCGACCGTCATGTCTTCTACGATGGGCGCTATATCAGCACGGAGCTGATTACCATTCGCTTTGTGGACTTCGCCAAGCCGCGCTTAATGACCCCCGAAGAACGGGCACATCTCTTGGAGATTGTTTTCAAAGCCAGCGGCTGGTAAGCATGCCCGTCCCGCAGATTTGTACAGAGAAATGCATATAAGGCATAGTTACTCTCTTATGTCTTAGGCAAACAGTCTTTTATTTCGTATTGGGAGGCTAACATGGGTCTTCAACCTGATCATTGGATTCGCAAAATGGCGATGGAGAAAAAGATGATTGAGCCCTTCGCCGATAGCCAGGTACGTGATGGAGTCATATCTTTTGGCGTTTCCTCCTATGGCTATGACATCCGGGTGGCAGATGAGTTTAAGATCTTCACCAATGTCTATTCAACCATCGTAGATCCAAAGCATTTTGACCCCCGCTCCATGGTTGACTACAAGGGTGACGTCTGCATCATTCCCCCCAACTCTTTCGCCCTGGGGCGCACGGTTGAATACTTCCGCATCCCCCGCGATGTCCTCACCGTTTGCCTTGGCAAATCAACCTACGCCCGTTGCGGCATAATCGTCAACGTAACCCCCTTCGAACCTGAATGGGAGGGTTACGTTACCCTCGAGATCTCTAACACCACTCCGTTACCCGCTAAAATATATGCCAATGAGGGCATCGCCCAGGTTTTATTCTTCGTTGCAGATGCGCTGTGTGATACGTCCTATGCGGATAAAAAGGGGAAATATCAGGCCCAGCAGTCTATCGTGCTGCCGAAGCTTTAAAATGCCTCGTGTTCCGTCCGGGCAATAATCTCATCCTGCAGAGTTTTACTCAGGTCACAGAAGTAATCACTGTACCCAGCTACCCTTACTATCAGGCTGCGGTATTGCTCAGGGTGTTCCTGAGCCTGGCGGAGCGTCGCTGCATCGACCACATTGAATTGGATGTGATGTCCGTCTAACCTGAAATAAGTCCGAATCAGCTGCACCAGCTTATCCAGTCCATCTTCGTTGTTCAACACTTGCGGGGTGAATTTTTGGTTGAGCAGCGTGCCGCCTGTCCGCACGTGGTCCATTTTAGCAGCTGAGCGGATCACTGCCGTCGGTCCCTTGTGGTCTGCCCCCTGTACCGGCGAGATGCCTTCTGAAAGAGGAGCCTGTGCCAGCCGTCCATCGGGGGTTGCTCCCGTGACCGAGCCAAAATATATATGCACCGTTGTAGGCAGGAGGTTGATGTGATATTCACCGCCTTTTGTATTCCGACGCCCATCGACCGCCTTGAAGTAGATCTCAAAAATGCGCTGCATCACCAGGTCTGCCTGGTCATCGTCATTTCCATATTTAGGCGTCCGGTTTAATAGCGTCAGTCGTAGAACTTCATTCCCTGCATAATTTACATCGAGACTATCGACAAGTTTTCCCATAGAGAAGGTGTGCTGATCAAAAACGTGATAGCTCACGCTGGTCAAAGCATCCGCCATCGTCCCCAATCCCACCCCCTGAATATAGGTGGTATTGTAGCGTGCCCCACCATCGTGGTAATCCTTGCTTGCGGCGATGCAATCATCCACCAAGATCGAAAGGAATGGGCATGGCATATACTTCGCATACAAGCGTTCGATGACGTTATTCCCGCGAGCTTTTACATCCACGAAGTAATTCACCTGTTTTTCAAAGGCAGTATAGAGCTGCTCCATGTTTGAAAATGTGCGTGGATCACCTGATGGCAGTCCAAGCTGTTCGCTGGTTCGTGGATCAATCCCATTGTGCAGCGTAATCTCCAGCACCTTGGGGAGGTTGAAGTAGCCGGTCAGGTTATAGTTTTCCTTGCCAAATGCCCCCACCTCAACACAACCGCTCGACCCTCCGCAGCGCGCATCGGTTACGGATTTCCCCATTCTCATTAATTCCTGACCGATAAGATCGGCGTTGAAAACTGACGGTTGCCCGAATCCGGTCCGGATGATCTCCGTGGCCCGCATGATGAAGCGGTCGGGATTCTTTTTACTCACCTGAATCGAAGTCGATGGTTGCAGCAAGCGCATCTCTTGAATCACATCCAATAGCAGGTAAGTCACCTCGTTTACCCCATCTGATCCATCCTCACGCACGCCTCCCAGGTTGATCTGGGCAAAATCAGTGTATGTACCGCTCTCTTCTGCGGTCACACCCACTTTGGGAGGTGCCGGCTGGTTGTTGAATTTGATCCAGAAACACTGCAATAATTCTTCTGCAGCTTCGCGGGTCAAGCTCCCGTCCTCCAGCCCCTGGTCGTAAAATGAGAGCAGGTGCTGGTCCAACCGTCCAGGTGAAAACGCATCCCAGGTGTTAAGCTCAAGCGTCACCCCCAGATGGACGAACCAGTAATACTGTAACGCCTCCCAGAAACTCCGTGGAGTGTGAGCAGGAACATAGCGGCAGACTTGAGCAATCTGGATAAGCTCTATTTTCCGCTTCTCATCCTGTTCACTGTCCGCCATCCTCATTGCCTTATCCGCGTGTCGTTCAGCATAGCGCACGATCGCAGCCGCGGCGATGTCCATCGCCCGTAATTCTTCCTGCTTCTCATAGGCTTGTGGGTCATGCAGATAATCCAGCCCTGACAGGCTCGCCCTGATCTCTGCCTGGAAATCTAGCATCCCCTTCTTATAAATCTTGCCATCCAGCACGGTATGACCTGGACTGCGTTGCTCCATGAACTCGGTGAAGACGCCCGCCATGTAAGCTGACTTCCACTCCTCGGTCATCTCTGTGAAAATCAGCTCCCGCATCGTTTTACCTTTCCAAAACGGGATCAGCTTCTCTTTATAATATTTCCTTGTCTCCTTGCCGACCATGAATGAAGTCTTCTCCCTATGATTGAGCACATCCAGGTCATCGAGCGTGTGGCAGCATAATTCAGGGAAGGTGG
>JBGOYO010000406.1:0-3055 GCA_041479715.1 Anaerolineae bacterium | reverse complement strand
GATTGGGAGCCCTGCCCAGGGAAAAGAAATGCGATCTTATTGTCGTTCATGGCAATGTGGGTAAAAATTTACGAGCCGTGAAATTCACGGCCCGTTTCAAAATTACTTCTTTTCTTCTTTGATTTCGATGATTTCTCGGCCTTTGAAATGACCGCAATTGGGACATACCCGATGTGGCAGGCGCATCTCCCCACAGTTGCTGCAAACAACCAGGTTGGGAATTGCCAATGCATCATGGGCTCGCCGTCGATCACGTCTACCAGAAGAGTGTTTCCTTTTCGGTTGGGGCGTCATGAAGATTCTCCTATCTGTTTCAATTGGCAAAACCTGGTGGGGATTGCCTTCGAAGTGAATTCACAATAACACCTGCCCGTACGGGCAGGCAGGGCATGATTATATATTCGTGTGTCCAGCCTGTCAAGGTTTTACTCGAAGTATCCACACCCCATCCTGGTGATACAGGATGTCGAACAATCCGCTGGAGGCTAATTTATCAGGAGGAATGACCCCGCCCCGGGCACCCGTGAAGATATAGTGGAGATCCTGAGAAATTAACAAGTCTCGCAACGCGGCAGGATCGGTGCTCGAGGTGATAATTTCCTGTGACAGCTGGCTGATTCCATGTGCGCCGTGGCCCAATCCGTATAAAACGGGTGGTGGGACGGTGAGCCTGCCAGATAAAGGCTCGATCCAATAGCCCCCATCATTACCAGCGTACAAACCGTAACCCCAAGCGAATGGGTTGATCACAACCGTCTCATTCTCAGGGATGTGATCAGTGACCCATTCGATAGCAGGCAGATCAGCCGTACGTGAAAGGAGGGTTATGGGCCTGAGAATCGCAACCAGCTGCTTTGCTCCAAGAAACGCGATAAACCCAAATAGGATGAACAGGGTGACGTACGATGGCGAGACAAACCTGTAAGGGAACAGATCCTGATTAGCTGGGAGTAGCTGATCAATAAAATAACCGCCCAGAATGGATATGGGGATAAAAAGGATAATCTCCACCGAAATGTTCGTGATCAGTCCACTTCCGGGGAGTTTTAATACATCTAAATTGGCGAGCAGGAAGAGCATCAAAACCCATAAGGTGAGGATGAAGGCAAGACTTCGCTGCTTGATCAAACTCCACAGCAAACCCAAGCAAGCCAGGAACAAAGCCGGTTTTCCGAGGGCAGAGGTCAGATAAGGCCAGGAGAAATCCTGGAAAGGTTGGGATGGACCGGCGATTGGTGCATTCAGCCGGGGTAAGACGGTAGACATCAATGTCGGAATGAACCATGGGAGCACGAGAAGGATGCTCACGAGTGCCATTATGATGACGAACAGTACAGCCCTATCTGGAGTGACTTGATTCTGCCCGCGTCCAAAGGTGATGCGATAGATCACATACACAAGGACCAAGCACACTAAAAATGCAAGCACGCGGTAATGGATCATGAATAAACCTGCACCAGTGAGGGCTCCCAATGCTAAAATCCAGCCCAATTTCCTCTCTGCTTTCCCATCCAGCCATATCTGGAGCAGGGCTAGGATCACCGGCAGCAGCAACAAGCCGGTCAATTCAGTGTATCTTCCCCAGCTGGTGTAGTAAGTGGGCATGGGGGTGAGGAGCCCGGTGATGAAGGCAGCAAATATACTTGCAGACGAGCTGCGGGTGAGGGTTTTGGTGATGAGGTAGACAGAGAATACACTGAAGGCATTTAATACCTGACCCAGGATTAGTAAAGATTTGGAGAGGTCTAAATTAGTCAACCAGACGAATGAGGCAGCAATACTGTGGAAGCCGGGGTGGTAGACGGTGGGGGAGATATCCAAATACGGCAGGTAAGTGGAAGGATAGGCGCCATTATTTAAGATTAAGCGAGTGATCAGGGTATGGTGGACCGAATCGACCCAGGCGGGGGTTGCCAGGTCTCGGACCATGACCAGACGCACCACAAGTGAAACCAGGAAGATCAGGATGAGCAAAAATGCATGGTTGGAAAATGGCGCGGATAGGCGTTGCTGCCAGGTGGGTTTGGAGTTGGGTTCATCTCCGCTGAAAGGCTGTTTATCTCGCCTGGAAATCACATGATCGTAGACCAGACGAATGATAAAAACTGCAATCAGAAAACCGGCGACAAATAAAACAGCTTGTCTGGACCATTTTATCTTCAATACTGTTGTCCATAGCATCACAACCGGTACAATTGCCAGACTGAGCCCGATGGAAATTGCCGGCTGCTCTCCCGTGTCAAACCGGGAGCGAAGACCGGATATATCCATGAGAAGCCAGCCTGGTAGCCAGAGCAGAATCAACAAAGGGATGATGAGCCAGCCGTTGGCAAAATATGATTTCAAATCTTGAAGCAGGGCTGCAGGATCATAGTCATAACTTAATCGAAAAGCAATGTCCGCATTGATCGGGGCTGCATTAATATATGCTTGCCCATGCGGATAGGCATCCTCGAGACGACCGTTGATGTTGATGGAGCCAGCGTTTGTTGAGAGGAGTAAATAATAGCTTTGTCCGGCTGGTTCCCTCACACCGGGGATGTTTATCGAGATTTCGGTGTTGTTGGCTGAGACAGGAGCGTTGATGAAAGTAGTATATACAGGGTTGGTATCACCAGGGGAATGGAATAAGCTTACCTTGATGTTATTTTTAAATAAGCTGTTAGTTCCATTCGCTTGTACAGAAACAGACGACATCAATAACGTAATGCCATTTAAATTTGGACGCCGTGAGACGAAACTTTGACCCAAGGAAGTTTGAGCATCCAACACTCCAACCGTGTCAGCGCTATAATCCTGTGAAGCTTCGGGATCAGCAAGAGTCACGCAGCCAGCGGCGGCGGTGACGAGCAAAAAAAGCAGGATAATTAAAGCAACGAATTTTATAGGATGAAAATTTCTCTCAGGGAGGAGCTGCTGGTGCTGGGCAAATGGATTATTTTTTGCCATTGCTAAAATTCGAGCGCAGGAATGCTTCAATAAAACCATCGAGATCACCATTAAGCACACCTTGAGCATTACCAACCTCATAATCCGTCCGGTGGTCTTTGACCAT
>JBGOYO010000405.1:0-3065 GCA_041479715.1 Anaerolineae bacterium | reverse complement strand
GTGAATAACTCCTCTGCCAGGCGCTCCGAGCCATCCACCATGTCTTGGGGTGATACGCTCAGGTTAGCCTTGGCATATTCCCATAGAGCAATGTCGACCGGACCTTCCAGGTCGTTGCATAAGACCATCGTTTGCAGCGCCCGTTCATCGTCGGTCAGCTCGAGTCGCGATACACGCATGCGTCCCTCGGTGAGAGTGCCGGTCTTATCCGTGCAGATAACGGTCACCGAGCCGAGCGTCTCCACTGCCAACAGCTTTTTCGCCAGACCCTGGCGCTTTAATATTTTACGCATCCCCAACACCAGGATGACGGTGACCGCAATCAACAGTCCCTCAGGGACGGCGGCGATCGCCAGGATAATCGAAACGCGCAGCATTTCCAGGAAGCCCCTGCCCATCAGCAATCCCGTGATGAGGATTGCCACAGTAAAACCGATGACGATATAAGTCAAAGTCTTGCTGAAGGATTTGAGACGCGCCTGGAGCGGTGTATCTTCCTCGACGTACTCACTTAGGCTGGTGGCGATTTGGCCCAGTTCGGTGCTTGGGCCGATCTTGGTCACCAGCATCGTCCCACGCCCTGTGAGTACGGTCGTGCCCATAAAGACAACATTATGATCTTGCGTAGCATTCTTATTTACCGGCTCACTCTCACCGGTCAGGATAGCTTCATCCACAGCCAGCTGTGTGCTTTCGGTGAGCTCACCATCAGCCGGTACATGCTCGCCAGTGTTTAAAAGCACCAGGTCTCCCGGTACCAGCTCCCAGACTTCCACTTCCTGGCGTTCTCCATCACGGATCACAGTGGTGGTGGGTTTCAATAAACCTTTGAGCGCGGTGTAGGTTTGTTGGGCTTGATATTCTTGGAAAAACCCAAGGATCACGTCAATAATCACTACCGCCATGATAATAATAAAGTCGTTATATTCCTTAACCAGCAGCGAGACCGCCGCAGCAACCAGGATGATATACACCAGCGGGCTTTTGATTTGATTGAGCAGTATGGTCCAAACCGTGGTCCCCTTTTCGGCAGGCAGGCGGTTTTCCCCGTACTGCTTGCGCAGCTCATGCACTTCAACCCGACTCAATCCAGAGTCGGATGTGCGGCTGGTGGGAGTAACTTGTTTCCCTTCAATGTGGTTGGTGATGCTCATGGTCTACATGTATTGAAGTTTATTGTTTTTCGATCTTCTGCAGGATCGATGGAAATTCCTGCTCGACATTTGAGAACAGGTCATGGGCTTCTTTCAAGCGCAGTTTGAGCGGCTCAGGCTTACCCGCCATCAGCAGCATGCCGCGTTCGGTGATCTGGTGCAACCCTGCCATTAATCCCAGCCACTGGCGCATGTAAATGATCCAGCCGCCGGGCTTGAAGCGATAATAATCCCGGCGGGGCATGGGAGACGCCACCCGTTCGATCAACCCGCGCTCCACCAGCAGGCGCGCCATAATGCTGATCGAGCTCTTGCTGGCATGCAGCCTGATTCCCAGGTCAGTGATCGACTGGGAGGGTGGGTCTGAGATCAGCAGCGCGCCCAGGATCCTCCCCGCCATACGGGGCAGCCCCATTTGCTCGAAATATAAACCGATGTCTTCGATAAAGTGGATGTCTTCGATGGGTTGGTGATCATCCATTACGCAATTCCTCTCATAAACATATCGCTAAGGCTTTCTTACCCTGAAGGACTTAATCCTGTTCGGGTGTCCGTTTGCATTCTGACGGCTAATACGTTAAATCACCGCCTCAGACGAGCAAAGCATGGGTAATACGGTTCAAATTTTTATGGGCACGAATTAGTGCGGAAGTATACAACGTTTCCAACGTTTTGTAAACACTGAACGATAAATTTGGTGTAGTGATCATAGTGTAGCCTGCCTCAAGGTAGTTAAATTGACGCAGGAAAAAATTCGTGATAACATGAATATTAATTCGGGATGAGTATTAATATAATTGAATATGGAGCTAAAGAACCGTGCAGAATGGACGGTCCTTGATTTTACGGCATTGACTCCTACACTCGCTCAATAGGAAATCGGATCATCAACAGACTGCCATAGAACATTATTCACCAGCACAACTTTTCATTAGCCTTCGGGCAGGGGATGAGCAATCCAAGGTTATATAATGGAGGAGAATGATGAAAGTGTTATTGATCGGCGCAGGGGGAGTGGGGGAGGCGATCGCAGTGCTAGCACAAAATCAACCCTGGCTGGAGAAAATGGTGCTGGCAGATTACAACCCGGAACGCCTCCATATCGTCCAAAAACGGTTGAGAAACCCGGATAAATTCCCCCTCGAACAAGTAGATGCGCGTGATATTTCCCAGGTCATCCAGGTTGCGCGCAAGCATGGCATCGACCTGGTCATGAACGCGGTGTCTAACTTTTATAATGACACAATCTTTGATGCGGCTTTCGAAGCCGGCTGTAATTATCTCGACATGGCTATGTCGGATTATGGGGCGAACATGGGCAGCCATCAGTGGGCCCAGACAGAAAAATGGAATGAAAAGGGATTACTTGCCATCTTGGGGAATGGCATGGACCCAGGCGTCAGTGACATCTTCGCCAGGTATGCCTCACTCGAGCTTTTCGACGAGATCGACGAGATTGGCATCCGCGATGGCGCAGCCCTGGAAGTGAGCGGTTATGAGTTTGCTCCTGCGTTCTCGATCCTAGATACGATCGAAGAATGCACTGATCCGCCACTGGTGTGGGAATCCGGGCGCGGCTGGTACACTATCCCCGCTTTTGAAAATATCGAGGTATTTAATTTCCCTGAAGGGATTGGTCCACTCGAAGTGGTTGATATTGAGCATGAAGAGGTGGCGTTGATCCCACGTTATATCCGCTGTAAACGGGTGACATTTAAATATGGATTGGGGGAGAAATTCATCAACGTCATCCGGGTGATCAAAATGCTAGGCCTGCATAGAAAAGATCCAATCAACGTCAAAGGTGTGATGGTCTCTCCGATAGAGGTGGTGGCAGCCTGCCTGCCAGACCCGGCGACCCTCGGCGATAAGATGAGCGGCAAGACTTGCGTGGGCACTTGGGTAACGGGG
>JBGOYO010000404.1:0-3071 GCA_041479715.1 Anaerolineae bacterium | reverse complement strand
ATTCGCTGGGGTGGCTGGCTACTGCGCGATTTCATCTGGCTGCTGCCCATGGCGCTCATGGTTATTGTCTGGTGCCTGGTCAAAAGACGCTTACCACGTTCCGGCTTGTGGTGGTTGGCAGGAGTCTGGATGGCATTTTGGATCGGGATGTACATTCCCTGGCACTTCGCTGTTGAGTATTATCTGCTTCCATTTGCAGCCGGCACGGCGGTCTTGTCTGGAGTCTTGTTGGCCGAAATTTGGGAGTCTGTTACCACTTCTGATCGCATCTGGAAGGGATTGGGTATTGCCAGCCTGGTTCTGTCGGGTTTGTTACTCCTGGCTGCTCAGGCGAATAGTTTTACCGACGCCTCCATTCAGCTCGCCCAGGATTCGGCTAATGCTCGTGTACTGGAATATGTGGCAAAAAATGCGCCCCAGGGTAGCCAGGTGGTGGTGAATATTCAGATCACGAACGAATACATCGAACAGATGCAGCTCATGTTGGCAAACTACTACAATCGACCAGACTTACAGCTGGTTAATTACCAGGGTGAGGATCTGTCCGGTCTGAAAGACCAATCGCGAGGCACCTACTTCCTGCTGGCTGATCTGGTTAACCAGCCGAAAATGACCGTACGCATGGGCCTCGATGAGCCCAGCCTGCAAGTTTGGAATTCGGACATCCTGCCAGAGCTGTCTTCGTGGCATGAAGTCTATCGTGTAAGTGAGGATCCTCCCATCTTGACTGTCAATTTTCCACGCCTGTTGTGCTCGGTGATCAAGCGGGGCAGCTATTGCTCCGGCAGTGAAGGATTGGTGAACTTGGACCAGCTTCATTACCAGTGGTCTGTCTTCACGCCATAATCCGCACCGGCGAATGAGCTGGTAGGTAGTAAATCTCATCGGACGGGCGGTTACCATTATATAACTGGGATGATGTTCGTGGTTGGCTGATTGAAACCACCTTCGCTGGCCCATGTCTCTCATAAGGTTTTTACGAAATCTCATCGGTGGGGTTTGATGTGCGTATGATGGACGGGCATGATTAGGCCGGTAGATCGATCATAGGCGTAAACCATATCCGATTAACCTCGTTCGTAAAAGAAAAGAGTGTACAATACCTCAAGGTAAAGGATAATTAGTCTTCGTGGAGGGTTTTATGGGTACGGTCAAATTCATCCTGCATATTCTCGGATGGCTTGTAACGATTGTTTTACAGGTCGCCATCTCGTATCTGATCATCTTTCTATTTTCGATTCTCTTTGCTGGTGTAGATACGACATCCCGCGCAGGATGGCTGGCATCACTCTTCATTATTTGGCTTGGGTATATCATCGGGATCAACCTGGTCGGCATACCTGCCCTACGCTGGGTTTGGAAAGGGGTACGCCTCCTCCCGGCACAACGGCTTATTGGCACAGCAACAGGTGCCTTGATCCCGCTGCTCATCATCCTCCCAATAGGCTTCAGCGTCCCGGTGGGTGATACGGGAACCCAATTCTATGATCTGGTCACCAATAATTGGCAGCCGGTACTGGCCGAGGCCTCCGTGTTCATTGGTATCGTTGGTTTTTATATTCCAGGGATGATCAACCTTCCTGCTAGTCAGCCAGAAGGCAGTAAGTGATCGTTTTCCATCTCAATACAGCTGATCGAAGGTGAAAACTATGAAAAACCTGCATGAGCAAGTACCTGCAGAGACACCAAAGATTAGCACTTCTCAATGGTCATACCCGGCCCGCGTCATCCTCGCGGTGATGTTTGTGTTTACCCTGCTCGCGCTGTTCATTTTTATTTCCCCAATCGGCCGGGACTTGGCCGCAGCGCTGTTGTTCGCATTTGTCTTCGATATCCCAATTCGCTTTATTGTCCGCCGGACGTCCCTGAAATATCGCTGGTCTGCATTGATTGTCTATATACTGCTGTATATCGTCCTGGCACTGCTTCTCCTTATCGGTTGGAGGTTCTTGGTCAATTACCTTCAGGGTATGATAACTAATTTGTCGCATGCGGCCTCGGCATTCCTTACCAAACTCCAGGGTACCGCAGGTGGGTCAGCGTCATCGACGCTGTCCATCGCGGGAATAGGTTGTGAGTGGTTCCTATACTCAAATGCAGGAAAATTTGTCCATGAGAGAGTATATACGACCTCCGGATGATGTTTATTGGCACTTCAGGCGGCTGAAGACGCAGAACCAGGTGGGGGCAGAATATACAAGCCATGAAGATGGCTGTCTGTATCGGGTGAACCACGAGCGCCGAATCTGCCGCGTGGTAGATGGACGTGAGGTGGCGACAATCGATAGCCTGCCCAACCACTTGCCGGCTGGAGCGCATGTACTCACCGGGGTAGGGTGGGGTTTCCATATGCATATCTCCACGTTCTACCAGCAGGTCATCGCCCGGTCGGGGGGTAAGCGAAAAGAATAATTGAAATCTCAGCTCTGGCAGGTTGGTCTCAATTATCTCGGAAACTTTATTCATTTAGATGCAGAAATCCGTGCAGTGAAAACAAGGGGGCTTGAAATGTTATATTATTTCTTTTGATCCAGGCTTACAGGATGTCTTTTCGGCAAACGATCAATATGTGCTCACTCATGGCGACTACTCCAGGATGTGTGCAGGTTTGATAGTGAGTCTCCAACCAGATGCGGTAGCGGTTTTCATCTTTTGCCAGCTGGTTGAGCGGTTTGACCTGGTGATCGTTGAGACCTTCAAGACCCACCAACTCTAAGGTTTGCAACCCTGTGCGGGTAAAATCGCGCTGCAGCTCTTCGGGCAAATAAAAATGGCAGGCTGTGAAGCCGCGCTCACCTAGATAATCACCCGTGTCACGCAGCAGTTTAAAATGGGGCATATTTATCTCGATCTGTGATTCGATTAATACAACGACCAAAACAGCCAGCTTCCCGATGACGGAGACGAAGATAGGTGCACCGGGTTTAGCCACCCGCACCAGATCAGAGATTGCTAACTGCCTGTCCCGCAGATCAAGTACATGCGAGAGAGGACCCCCTGTGCACACCACAGCATCGAAAGTCGCATCACCATACCTGGATAAATCCACAATCGAGCCACAGGTGATTTCT
>JBGOYO010000403.1:0-3085 GCA_041479715.1 Anaerolineae bacterium | reverse complement strand
GATTTTGGCAAGCAGGGCAGGCATCTTCAGGCACCACGATGACGATATATTTTATACGGGGGTTGGCTTTCATGCGTTCAAGGGCCTGGGCGGCTGAGGAGGTCTCCCAATTCTCATCGGTACGGTAGGTTAACCGTATGGGTTGAGCCTTTGAAGATTGAGCGGGTTTTTGGTCTGGCACGAATAACCTCCTGGAAAATAATACCTAGATTCTAACCCAAGACATTGAAGAATCAAGGGTAATCCAAGATAAAGTTATTGAACCAGGGATATGGTGGGGTTAATCTGAGTCAATTTCGTCCGCCGGGTGAGCTTTTGCAAGTGGGCAACGAGCACCTCGGACGAAAAAGGTTTAGTGAGGTAGTCGTCTGCGCCAGCATCCAACCAACGGGCGACCATATGTGGGTCTGAGATTGCCGCCAGGACAAGGATCGGAGCCTGACTGTGTTCTCTCAACCGCTTGCACAGCTTCCAACCATTGTCATAAGGCTGCATAACGTTGATGATTATCACATCGGGATTCCAGGAGCCAGAAGTTTGGATACCTTCTGTACTGGAGCTTACTTTGTTAATTTCATAACCATCTGGATTTAATATGTGCTTTAGGAAATTCTCTCCCAGAGCGTCCTGGTCGAGGACAAGCAATCTCGTCGGTATACCAATTGTCATAGATGATATTATGCACTACTTTATTTGATTTTTCCTTATAATGTCTTTACACTATTGTTAGGCTTGCGTTATAAGATAAGTCAGGATATGATATTAGAGAGACTTACGGAGGAGAATGGATCTACACTTACCCTGCCCCAACTGCGGACAACCTGTTAGCCAGGATGTACTCGAATGCCCGCACTGTGGAGTAAACCTGGCTTTAGCCGCAGTAATCGGGGAGCAGGAGGTAATCTCCAGGATATCCAACAACCCGGCCATACCGATCACACCGGAGATTTTGGTGCCACGGGTTGGAGAGCTGCTCATCGACCGGGGAGTGTTAACCCAGGATGGACTGCAAAGCGCTTTGGAGTATTCCAAAAAACCCGGACCGGATGGACAACAGCGACTGGTAGGGCAAGCCTTACTGGAATTAAAGTTGATTGATCGTGAAACGCTCGACCAGGTGATTACGGAGCAGATATTACAACTTCAAAGCGCGTTACAACAAGCTAACCTCAGATTAGAAAAGCGCGTGCAAGAACGAACGCAAGAGCTGCAAACAGCGCTTAATAAACTGGCCGAGCTGAACCAACTGAAATCGAACTTTATCTCCAATGTGAGCCATGAATTACGCACGCCACTCACCCACATCCGTGGCTATTTAGACCTAATGAATGATGGCTGCCTGGGGGAACTGACAGAGGAGCAAACCACAGCACTCGATGTGATGCTGCGTTCAGAGGCCCGGCTGGAAGAACTGATCGAAAAGATGATCCAATTCTCGTTAGAGGCCACTGGGCAGTTCACACTGCAGATGAAACCGACCAATTTTAATGATGTGGTCGAAATCGCATTGAAGCAAGCCAAAATAAAAGCGGCGAACCGACCGGTGGTGTTAAAGGTTGAACTGGAAGATGAACCATGCTATGTGCGCATGGACCAGGAAAAAATCCAATGGGTGGTGATGGAACTGGTGGATAATGCGATCAAATTCACTCCCCCTGGAGGCTGTGTTACAGTGGGACTGGAAAATATGGTCGATTTTGCACATTTCCAGGTAACAGATACTGGGATCGGTATCTCGCCTGAGAGATTATCGGAAATATTTGAGCCATACCATCAGCTAGATGGCTCGAGCACGCGACGGTACGGCGGGATCGGATTAGGTTTAGCACTGGTAAAGAAGATCATCGATGCACATGGATCCAAAGTGGATGTGACCTCCGAACCGGAGAAAGGCACATTGATCATGTTCCAATTACCCATCGTTGGACAAGATTGAGGATGAATTCACCAGAAGAAAACAGTGAATCATTTGTCCTAAGGCCTGAGGATATCAAGGCAGTATATGCGATTGGTTTGGCAATTGCACAAACTGAAAACATCGATACTGCCATGGACCTGATTGTCTTGCACACACGGCATGTGCTAATCTTCGATAATCTGGTGATGTATACCCCAAGGGAAGGAACCGGCCTCGACCCTTCCTATGCCCGGGTGGTAGGCCGTGGTAAAAATGCGGAAGGAGAGATTGAATGGGGGGTGTCTATTGCCAACCAGGCCTATACAAGCAAGCAAACTGCCCTGACCCAGGAAAAAATAGAGGGATGGGAAAATAACCGTCTTTTCTGGCGGGATTTCCTGGGACTGCCGCTCAAAGCAGGTGAAGATGTGTTGGGGGTGTTGGTATTTGGCAGGTTTGGAGGTCCACCATTTACTCCGGACCAAGTTAGATTAGCGGAATTCATCGCAGCGCAAACCGCTCAGCTGGTGGAAAACCACCATCTGGTGGAACGGGTAGCCAAATTAGAAGCTGAACGCTGGCTGCGGCGCATGCAGGACGATTTCGTTACCACCATCTCGCATGAGCTGCGGACACCGATTGGATTTATCAAAGGATATGCAACAACCCTGCTCCGGGAAGATACTAAATGGGACGACAACTCGAAGCGTGAATTCCTGACGATCATCGATGAAGAAGCGGACAGGCTGCATAAATTGATCGAGGACTTGCTGGATTCTTCACGTTTAAAGGCCGGAACGATGTTTATGCAGCTACAGCCCGTTCGAATTGACGTGATGCTGCGAGAAATTGCCGTCAGGAGCACGACGAGGTATGCATCACTTTCCGTGCAGCTCCACGCAGATCACGATGTAGTGGTAATGGCTGACCCAACCCGGATCACCCAGGTGTTCGATAACCTGTTGAGCAATGCAGTAAAATATGCGCCAGGGTCGGAAATTGTAATAAGCCTGAAGAATAACAACAGTAACTGCATCATTTCGGTGGAAGACCATGGACCCGGAATAGCTGAGGAGCATCTCGGGCATCTATTCGAACGATTCTACCGCGTACCGGAAACAAGAATCTCGAACCACGGTACGGGGTTGGGATTATATATCTGCAAAGAAATTATCAATGGACATGGGG
>JBGOYO010000402.1:0-3088 GCA_041479715.1 Anaerolineae bacterium | reverse complement strand
CCCGCAACCGTAATCGCCGTGCTGGCTTTCAGCTTCAGCGGCTACCTGGCCTGGAGCAGGTTTACCCTGCGAGGGTATCCGCTGAGCGGCTCGCTGCCGCACGCTCCCAGCCAGAATGTGATCGCCAGGCTCCCACCGCTGGGCGAAGCTCAGCGCCGCCTGGTGCTTATGGCGCACCTGGACAGCCATCGGGCAGTGTTCTGGTTCGCCACCGATTTCATCGTGCGTATCTTCGTCCCCATCTCGATTACAGCCACCTTTGGGATTTTCCTGGCAATTCCGATCTATGCCCTGGCAGCCATCACCCACTGGCAGGTCTTGGGATGGTTTGGATTATTCCTGGCTTTCTTTCACTTCCTGGGTTGGTTCACCGGGGTTACAGCAGACCTGGGCCGCTATTCCCCCGGCGCCAATGATAATGCCGCCTCGGTGGGCACAGTGCTGGGATTGGCCGAGCGCCTCGCCGGGCAGCCGTTGCACAACACTGAAGTGTGGCTGGCATTTACCGGTTGTGAAGAAACCAATGCAGGCGGAACACTGGCATTGATGGAGGAGTATGGGAGCAAGCTCAAAGACGCTTTATTCGTCGATTTTGAAATGGTGGGGATTGGCGACCGGATTAGTTACGTCCGTGAGGAGGGCAATATCAGCCGGCTCACCATCCCGCAGGAGGTCGAAACGCTGGTCATGCAGGTCGGGCAGCCTTATGGGCTAAAGCCGGTCCAGACGCCACTGGTTGGAGCGTCCACGGAATGCAGCATCCTGCTGAAAAATGGCTTCAAAGCGGTATGTTTTATTGCACACCTCCAGGGGTCCACCGTCATGCCCGAATGGCACCGCCTGACCGACGTCCCAAGCCACCTGCAGGAACCGGCACTGGAACGGGTCCACGCCCTGACCTGGGACCTGCTACAGAGGTTCGACCAGGGATAGGTCCGGTTTTTGCCTGCGGTTGAAGCGCACCCCTTCGATTGAATATACCAGCAGTGCCAGCCAGATCATGCTGAATCCCACCAGCCTGGCCATCGGGAAAGGCTCGTTATATACGAACACCCCCAGCACGAATTGCATGGTTGGAGTGATATATTGGATAAACCCGAGCATGGAGAGGGGAATGCTGCGGGCGGCGTATCCGAACATCAGCAGGGGGATGGACGTTACCGGACCAGCCAGGATCAGGAGCAGCGTGATCGCCGTCCCCTGGTGCATGAAAGCCCCCACTCCAGAGGCTCCACGGTAGAGTAAAAATCCCAGAGCAGGCAGGAACAGCACCGCGGTTTCCAGGCTGAACCCGTGCATCGATTCCAGCGAGGCGGTCTTCTTGATCAGACCGTACGATCCAAATGAGAAGGCCAATACAAGAGAAATCCATGGCAGCGAGCCATAGGTGACCGTCAGGTAAACCACCCCCAGCACCGCCAGAACCACTGCTGCCACCTGCCCGCCACGCAGCTTTTCTTTGAAGAAGATCACTCCAAGCAGGAAGTTGACCAGCGGATTGATGAAATATCCCAAAGAAGCTTCAACCACGAACCCAGCATTGACCGCCCAGATGTAGGTGAACCAGTTGATCGAGAGCAGGATTGCCGCCAGGGTATAGACCACCATCGTCCGGCGGTTGTGGATTACTTCCCTCAGCCAGAGCCAGTCCCTCTGCAATATTAAAATCAAGGCCACGAAGGCCAATGACCAAACGATGCGGTGGGCCAGGATTTCAATCGCCGGTACCTGCTCGAGCAGCCTCCAATAGATGGGAAATAATCCCCACAGGGTATAGGCGCCGATCCCTGCCAGGATGCCCTTATTCATCCGGCCTCGGGTTCGGTAATATTTTCCAGGTAGGTGGTGAGGATTTGGACCGCTTGATCAGGGTCCTCATAGGTATGGATAGTTAATTGGGGGTGAGGGTTGCCCAGGATCATCTTGGACACTTTACGCCCTTTACGGTACAGGCACAGCACCTTCTTCCCCAAGGAGAGGGCATAACCAATCTCGTATCCCACCCCATGTGAAGGCGTGCTGACCTCTGCTAACAGGAAGTCACACTCGGTGATCCAGCGCACATCGCGGGTATAGACGTCCTCCGCTGAAACCACCCCTTCCAGCGGCATCACGTCTGGACTTGCCAGCAGGGCGGTGGGAACGTGGTGCCCGTAGGATTGAAGCGCCGCCACCAATCTTTGGTAGACCAGCTCATCCTGGCGGCCTCCGGTGATCGAGCAGGCAAAATAAACGTTCATGCCATCTCCCGCTCACGACTGAATTGGGTCTCATACAGCTGGGCATACAACCCTCCCTGGGCCAGCAGCTCGCGATGCGTACCGCGCTCCACGATCATGCCCCGGTCCATCACCAGAATCACATCGGCTGCCAGGATCGTGCTCAGGCGGTGGGCAATCACGATGCTGGTGCGCCCAGCCATGACGCGTTTGAGCGCCTCCTGAATCAGCATCTCTGATTCGCTATCCAGGTTGCTAGTGGCTTCATCCAGCACCAGAATGCGTGGGTTTTTGAGGATCACGCGTGCCAGAGCCACGCGCTGCTTCTCACCGCCGGATAGGCGGTAGCCACGCTCGCCCACGATGGTGTCGTAACCACTGGGCAGGCTGACGACAAAATCATGGATGTTAGCTGCCCGGGCGGCTGCCTCCAGCTCAGGTTGGGTGGCATCCAGCTTGGCGTACATAAGATTCGTGCGGATAGTGTCGTGGAACAGGTGCGTCTCCTGGGTCACCATGCCGATTTGAGACGATAGCGAATCAAGGGTAACGTCCCGCAGGTCATGACCATCCAGCAGGATGCGCCCGTCGGTCGGGTCATAGAGGCGCGGGATCAGGTAGGTCAGCGTGGTCTTACCCGCACCGCTGGGTCCCACCAGGGCCACCAGCTGACCGGGCTGGGCGGAAAAACTGACCTGCTCCAGTGCATTCAGACGCGCCTGGTTGCGCCCAATCTCCTCTTCATCGCTGACAGGGAGACCCAGCACGGGCTGGGAATCTTTGGATTTTACTTCCTGGGTGCCACCCGAGAGCACAGCATCCACGTTATCCATGCGCCCGTAGCGTTTCACGTCACTCAGCAAGGCTTT
>JBGOYO010000401.1:0-3089 GCA_041479715.1 Anaerolineae bacterium | reverse complement strand
TGGATGGACCCGCGCCATTCGTGCTCCATAAGGCCCGGGGTCTGCTCAGGGTGCACCTGACAGCCTGTGGCGATCACGAGGAAGTCGTAGTTGAGCAACCTGCCGCCGTTCACCAGCTTTACCTGGTTATGTTCGGGGTCGATATGCTCGATGGGCGACATGATCATCTCAGCGCCGGCGGGAATAAAATCCCGCTTGGGTTTGATGACATCATTCTTGCTGTAAATGCCAAAGGGAATGAAAAGAAAGCCGGGCTGGTAATAATGAGCCTCATATTGATCGACCAGGGTTATGTGCCATTCATCGCGGTCCAGCGCACGTGCCAGGCGGTTGGCGACCATGGTACCTGCAGTACCGGCACCAAGGATGAGGAGTTTTTTCATCGGATATTCCTTCTTTTGATATGAGTTATGAAGTCGGGTTGTTGAGGGTATCGGCCAGGGCGGCCTGACTCTTCAGCTTATTCGCCAGCACGCTGCGCAACAGGTCAAGGGCTTCGATGAGGCGTTCGTCGGCCAGGCTATACTCCACAGATGCGCCGAGGCGGTTGGTAGTCACCATGCCACGCTCGCGCAAGACCTTCAGGTGGCGCGATACCATCGGCTGGCTGAGGTCGAGAAGCTCGACCAGCTCGTTGACGTTGCGGGGTTTTTCATGTAGGGCGTACAGGATGAGGATGCGTTTTGGATCTGCCAGACCGGCGCAGATCTCGGCGTGTAATTGGTTAATCTCTTGTTCGAGGGCGTACGGCATATCAGCTCCTAACATATATATGTATATTCATATATATAAGTGATTATAATTACAAGGAGAAGGAAGTATAGTGATATTTGTCACATTTAAATTGTGAGGGTTGACCTTGGGGGAAATCGGACTTTCAGAAAATAAATATAAGAGCAAACCGGGGCGGATACCGTCTGATCGCCGAACGGCCTGGACAGTTCTGCTTATTCTACGTGCGATATGTAGATGCGTCTGGCGCAGGCGTTATTTGACGAGTTTTGTCGGGTGAAAACGATCCTCATCCCATTTTTGAGGATTATTGTTAATGTAATCCCAGATTTTACGTAATTGTCCCTCGTTACGAATTATATGGCCATAATAATTTCTGTGCCACACGCGCATCCCGTGAGAATTCCGGAAATCGTTAATGTGATAAGTGACAGCAGATTTATACGCACGCACAATTGCCCCCAATGAATTCGGAAATATATAATGGTCTTTTTCATCTATTAGTGAGTGTGGCGCAGCGTCGCTGCGCCCTTGCAACTATCAGGCGCTACTTGGTTAATTCTAATTATTCCATGAATGTTGTTGGGCATGATTACCATCTCATCGAAGTCTGCGGTTATAGATCGTCTGTGGGTTGCTGTTTCAGACCATTCAGCAACTGCTATTTGTCCAAATTCATTTAAAACCATTTCAACATGCACAATCCTACCGAATAGTTCGCAACGATTATAAGACAAAATTGTGACGAAATATGCACCTGGGAAGGAATAATTGTACCCATTTAAGCGAATCGAACGGCGCTGGTAATCTGGAAGGTTGAATTTCAAATCGGTGAGACTGGTGATTCGAGTTTGGGTAAAAGAATCACAGTAGAGGCTGGTGGATGCCAGCCTCTTGAAGAATGATACAAAAATGAAGAGGGGCCGAAAGGTCTAAATGTGTATGATAAGGTTGAATATTGCCCAAATGATAAAAAAGCCAAAGCCGCCCAATAAAATGGTGAGAAATGTTTTGGTATTATCCAGGTCAAGGCCTTGGCGGATAGCAATGAAGCCGGCAAGGAAGGCCCAAATCCCACCCACCAGCCAGCCGATGCAAGGGATGATGGAGAACACCAAGGGGATAAAGGCGAACCCGATCACCCGCAGCATCTCAGGCAGGTCAGCTTGGCCATGAAAGAACCTTGTGCCGACAAACCAGGTGATGGCAGACCAAGCAAGCCATCCCAAGATTATGCTGAGGATTGACCCGAAGATCCCACCGATTACACTACTTGCGCTACCACCTAATATTGCTGCAGAAATTCCGCTGAATATTCCGCTACCCACGCCGCTCACCAGCGCAACCAGGGCGACGATGATGGCAGCGTAGAGAGTCAGGCTGGTATTATGCTCGATCTCCTCGAAGGTCTTTGAATCCAATTTAAATACACCGATGACACGAGCTAGCATGGTTCACCTCCAATGTTTGTGAGTGATAACCCTATAACCAGGGTGAAGATACGCATAGAGCGAAGGAATTTATAATAATGTCGCGGATGGGCTCCTCCAACGGACCCAGGGGACGAAGGAAACTACGGTATGTACATATCCCATCCAGGCGAAACCGCGCCGAGAGGGGTTGGTCATTGATAGGTGTAGGGTTCGAGCTAGACAGTAGAATGAACAAATTCCTCCTCTCCGGTCGAAGATCGGACGGATAGGCTATGCCACAACGCTTCATGAATGGCAGTCCAACTTTGGCTCTTGGGTGAAGACTAATGAATAAGCTATTACACATTTATCGGGTAACATACAAAACCCGTTTTCCAGACTATACGGTTTTGCAAGGTATAAGCAAAGATAGTTGATTTTTCTATCGTTTTACGCTAAAATAATAGCATATTACAAAGAATTGATCATGGCTGTTCCATCTTTTTAGTGCTCGCCAGGGGTCATTATCCTCATCTTTTTTAGCTCACTCTCCCCTTTTATTTTCTGGCTGCCAGATGGATATTGCGGATGAGACCATGATCAACATGATCTGACCCTCTGAAAGAAAGGAGGTGGAGATTTATGCTTTTTCATAGAAAAGAGCGAGGGCAGGGGATGGTCGAGTATGCATTGTTGATCGTATTGCTTGCGGTCGTGGTTGTTGTCATGATCGTGGTGATGGGAACTGCGGTATCCAAGATGTACAGCGATATCACTGTGGCTTTCCCATTGCATTGAACTAATCCAATTATATATACAAACACAAACCCGCTCCGGCGGGTTTTTATTTTTCAACCTGCCGTGGGGATGAGATGATGAGATTGACCACTCAGTTATTAAGCTATGGCTCAGGCAGGTTTGAGGCGGGCTTTGTGCGTTTTGGGA
>JBGOYO010000400.1:0-3094 GCA_041479715.1 Anaerolineae bacterium | reverse complement strand
TCTTCCCCGACGGCAGCGAGTGCGATGAGTGGGCTTATTACCGCGGCGAGTGCAAGCCCTCTTCCAGCGGTTCTTCCACCAGCGCTTCTGACTATGACAGCCTGGGATGGAAAATATTCCATGATGAAATACTTGGATACAGCTTCCACTATCCTGCGGACGCCCAGATCTCACTAGACGATGAGCCCAAACAGAGCCTGAGCATCATCGGGCCTGGATTGGGGTCTGAATTTTGGGGAGTTATCCATCCGACTGACCGTGAAGAATATCGCCCTCCAGAGGATGTGGACTTAGTGCAGTGGCTGACCGATCATTACCTGCTGGGTGAAAATCGTATGTCAGACGAGCAAATCGCCGGTACGACCGCGATCCATTTTCGCCACGAGCGCAGCCCGCAGTCCTACGCCTTTGACCAGTATTTCTTCGCCCACGCCGGTCAGCTGTACCAGGTCAGCATCGGTCACGGCTCTTACACCGAAGATTGGGAGCTTGACAATCGCTTCCTGCAGAGCTTCCTGTTTGATCAACCAGCCGCAATTGCTTCCGCCACCCCCATCCCCACCGCCGTGCCGATCGATCCCAGCTTTTACCAGGGCTTTTGGACCTATACCCATCCTGTTTACGGCTTCTCTATGATGGTTCCAGAAGATTGGGCAGTGGAAGAAACCACTACGGCTGATCCGGTCATGAACAACCATACCCTTATCCTGCATCCCCAGCCAACCCCAGATGTCTATCCCACCATCCGCGTGTCTTTCAGCACCATCGGTGAAGATGTGCTGCTGTGGCCGACCGGGGTTGGCCAGGGGGAGTTTATCTCCCAGGGGACGCTGGAGGTGGACGGAGAACCTGCCAGCCGGACCTATTTCGTTTGCCCCAATGGCATAATCGATTCAATCTGGTATCAAGGCGGTGAGAATGAACCGAATATCCAGCGCGGCAATATGGAGTTCGGGTTCATCTACAGCTACTCAGGCAGTTACTGTCAAGAACCTTACAGCCTGGCCGGTAAAGTTCAGCTGGTGGGTGAGCTGATCATCGCCTCACTGCAGGTACCATAAACAACCAACAGGAGATTTGAAATGAACGCCACAACCACAATCGATAGTATTAACAGGTCTTCGCCGGATGTTCGATCGATCGGGTACAAAATAGTAATTTTTGTAATCCTGCTGATTTGTTCTCTGGCGGTTTTCGTTTTAGGATCGAACTATGTCCAATTGTTCCCTACCAATGGCAATACAATCTATGCTGTTTGCCTAACTGGATTATTTTTAGTCACCGCGCTTTTATTCAAGCGCAGCGTGAAGTTCGTCAAATTCTGGCCGGTCGCCTACGCCTTTTTCATCGCTTCGACAGTTAACCTCGTTTCAGTGTTTTTTGCTGGTTATAACACTCGGTTTGTTTACCTGTTTGGATACACAACCGATACTAACAGAATCGCCGCACTCGCTAAGATGTACGAAACCCTGTTGATCGTCATCCCCATCATCGTGTTGACCCTCTTATCAGGGGCAGACTTGGGATCAATTTTTATTAAACTCGGCAACCAGAACTATAAATGGGGATTCGGTGTTGGTGGTTTAGTATTGGTTAATTTTTTTACTTCGGTGCTGATCTTCTTCGGCACCGGATACGAGCTGCCCAAACTTGGTTCAGCCATCGTGTGGGGATTTGTATTTTCAATCTGCAACGCCTTTTCGGAGGAGCTGTGGATCAGGGGTCTCTTCATGAAGAAGATGTTCCCCATTATCGGGATTGCCGGAACAATCCTGCTGACTTCTACTACCTTTGGCATCCTTCATTTGACCTCCGTGGCTTATTTACCCGCCATGGCTGTTCCGGTTTTCTTGATCAACACCTTTACCCTGGGTTTGGCATGCGGTATTTTGATGCAGAAAACGGACAGCATCTGGGGTGCCTACCTGATACACATGGCGGCAGATGTGTTTCTGTTCATTGCCACCCTGGCTGCCCGCTAGTAGAGAAAGGAGCTCCAGATGAATAAACAAGACCAGGTCTGGCTGTGGATAACCGCAGCAGTATCGGTGATCATGGGTTCCACCCTTGTGCTTAATGACAGCAGTGCAGGATGGTTCCTCATCATATTAGGCATGGCATACGTAGGCGCCTCGACGGGAGCCGCTCAGAAATGGGCCACATCCAAACTAAACCTCGCACGTTGGGGTCTGATTGGGGTTATGGCTTTAGCCATCCTGTTGGTTGCGGGCACTATTGCTGTTATTGTATTGTAGGGTGCGTCTGCACAGTTAATTAAATTCAAGGTTTATCGCTCATGGAATGGAGATGATTGTATGTTCACCACACAAGGTTTGGAAGTCTTATTCGTAGCCTTTTCCTTTCTCTTTCAGCTCATTTTGATCATCCACTTCGCTTTCCGCAAGTGGCATTTTGACCAGGCTGTGCGCTACGGATGGATTGTTTATGCGCTGAGCATTCCCGCTGCGGCAACAAGCATTATTTTCTTGATGAGCGGTCAGAGCTGGTATATATGGCTGGGTGGGTTTATCTACCTCATCTGGGCAGCCTATGGGTATTGGGTTGAATATGTCCTGCAGATTCAATGGCGCTCTCCCGTTCGCTGGTCCATCCTTGGGCCATATATGACCCTCTACCTTGCCACAGTGATGTTCTACTGGTGGCCGCTTGCCCTGATCTATAAACCACTTTGGTATGGCTATGCTGTTTTATTCGTCGCCAGCACCATTCTCAATGTCAGTTCTCACCAACGGAAGCCACAATTTATTCCAAAGGAGGGATTAATATGAAAGCCAAAATCATCAAAATCATTTGGGGAGTCATTCTGGTCTCCCTGGGCGCATTGTTATTGGCAGCCCCCTTGGGTTATGTGAATTTTGATCGGCTCACCGAACGAGAAGTCGCGTTCATCTTCGCCCTGCTCAGTGCCACTTTCTTCCTGAGTTATTTCCTCAGCGGTATCAGGCACTGGGGTTGGCTATTTCCCACCCTGATCTTCGCCGCCATGGCGCTTTCCATATCCCCGCTCATGAACAATGATAGCAGTGCCATTATCTCATTCCCATTTCTGCTCAGCATCGCCGTTCCTTTTTAC
>JBGOYO010000399.1:0-3099 GCA_041479715.1 Anaerolineae bacterium | reverse complement strand
GGATGGGACGATGGCTTTGAGATTGGCGATGAACCGCTATCCCACGATTTTTCAACGAGCCAGGAACCAGGACATCGTCTTGCATGCCATCCAGAATAAACTGCTCACCCCGGCGATGCTCCCGAAGCTGCCTCAGCTGGCAGCTCAGTTCACAAATGCAGTCCAGACTGATCTAAGTCCCAACGATATCAACAAACTCCTCTGCATCAGCCAGCGGGTGACCAAGGATAACACCACCACGGTTGCCTTTCCGGAAGATATGTTCACCGGCGATCATATCTATGATCCATATCGCCAGGTCAACACCTATGTGATGGACGCGGACTTCAATCAGATACGCCTCTACCTCGCTGATTTTTTGCAGGGCACATGGCCTAAATAAGGCAAACCAGTATTTGATTAGCTCACACTATTGTTAGCTGTGCTGAAGTGCCCGGGAATCAGGATAGAATCTAGTAAGAGAATATTGCCTTGACTAAACATAGAGTCATCCTGCTGCTCCTATTAATCATCATGCTGGTGACAATCACCGCGGGGGTTTATGTATTATATAAATGGAATAAACCCCTGGGTCCGCAATTGTACTTGCCCACCTACTCCCCGTCTGCCGTATCAAAAACTTCACAACCTGCCTTATCTACTTCTGCCAGCTCTGGTCAAGTTATATCTTCCGGTACAGAACTTAACTCGGCACAACAACTCCCAATTGCAGCTTCACCCACTGCCACGCGCCAGCCCTTGTGCAATGGACCCGCCACAATGACCATATTGGTGATCGGTTCAGACGAGAGAAGCACAGGTTACCTATATGGTCTGGCTGATTCAATGCACGTCATGAGGATTGATTTCACCGTTCCCAACATTATGGTCATCGATTTCCCGCGCGACCTGTGGGTGGAAATCCCTGGTATCTCCGATCATTATGGGATCACCCATGGCAAGCTCAACCAGGCGTATTTATTTGGCAACCCGGGCATGGGTTATTATGACGGTCCCGGAGCAGGGCCAGGTTTATTGGCGCGCACCCTTGACTTTAATTTTGGCTTGCGAGTGGATCATTATCTCGCCATCGATAGGCAGACGTTCGTGCGGATGATCGATTCAATCGGAGGTGTGGATATCATTTTGGATTCCCCAATCAATCTAAATGAAGGTAGTGGTACTCCCAATCCAAGATTATACCTTTCAGCGGGAAAAAATCATCTGGATGGAAACCTTGCGCTTGAGATGGCAGTGAATCGCATCCCGACCACATTTCAGCGCATGAAATACCAGAAGATAATCCTGAGTGCTCTGCGGGAGAAGCTGCTCAATCCTGCCATGCTGCCCAAATTGCCGAAATTAGCCGCGCAGTTCATCACCTCGGTCCAGACTGACCTGAGCCCCAGTGAGATTAATAACCTGATGTGCATTGCTCAGTCTGTTCCCAAGAGTAATATCCAGGCTGATTCTTTTCCAGAGGAAATGTTCACGGCGGGTGTTACCTTTGACGAATATAGGAATGTCACCACATTTGTCTATAATGCTGATTTCGAAAAGTTAAGGGCCATGGTAGCTGAGTTTATGAATGGGATTTGGCCCATACCTGAAGGTGACGGTACTGCTACACCCCAGCCATAAACCGGAATTATTAGTACTCCTTCCTCAAGCACTCGCTTCTCATCTTCATAAAATCAAAAAGAGTAATCATGGAGCAGAGAATACCCCTCCCAGCATTTTTTCGTCAACTGCCTTGGGAAAGTGCGCGGATCCGCGCCTTCTGCAGGGCATGGTACCAATCAATAGGCCGCACCTTCCGCATACTGCGCAGAAGGCAGTCATACTCGCCATCGCCATATTTTATGGTTAATTGCAAAGCCTGGGCGGTACTATCAACTGTCTCCAGGTGTGGTGTGCGCTCATCATCATAGACTACAGTACGGACGGCAGTTAAGTGATTTAGTGGGATAGACTCAATCGGAGTGTCATGGTCATATGGATAAACTACCAGGGCTGAAGGGATAAGTGCGATGACGATTTTTTGATCGCGATCGAGATTAGGGTTTCCCGCAACGTGAATAGCGCTACCGATGATGGATGCTCCAGTCATTTTAGCGGCGCGTTGCTGGATTTGGTCAATTTCTTGCTGATCTTGTTTCATTTTCTTCCTTCGAGAAATCACCATTATTATGGCAATTCCATACACTAGAGTGAAGTAAATCAGCACACCCCAACCTAATGCTCGTGATATATCAAAAAAAACCGCCACAAATATGAATTGCAGGAAGAAAATTACAAAGATCCCCAGGAACCTGAAATAGGATCCAATTAGCTTACTAGATTTTCCCGTAAATTGCTGAAAATCTGGCTCATCTTTCCAGAATGGTTGACTTGGACCGGACAGAGTATCCATATGAATTATTCTGGGCATGAAGTTGTAAATCTTTGAAAGTGTATATTTTATTAATGTAAAGCCTTAGGGTTAGTATATCTTGTTTTTCAAGGAAAGTCCGCTAAGGAATTTCAACCATCATGCACTGGATTTGCGATGTAATTTATCTGACTATCAGCAGCTCCAGGCGGCTTGGATGTTGAGCGTCATGATAAAGGGTCATATGGGCATCGCGGCATCCCTGCCCGATTCTTCCGCCACCACACTTCCGGAGTTGTAATTCTTCTCCAGGAAGATGCTGTTGGGGCAGCTGATGATCAGCCGAATTCGGCTTCCTTTGGGAATGCGGCGTGAAAAATAGGTGAACTCATTAAACGTGTACAGATCGATCTCACCTGGGACCACCAGCTTCTCCCCCGTTTGGATTCATGGTAAAACTAAGCTTCCCTTACGCCGAGGCTCCGGAGTAATTTTTTAGCCCTAGGCGCCAGATCACCCGTGCCAGGACGGCGAAAAAGATGGTGAGTGCAAACGTCCCTAACAGGATGAGCGGGGTCAGGCGCGAGGTCAGGGCTTCGGCCGGAATTGTGACTGCGAAAGCCACCGGAATGATGAAGGTCAGTCCCACCCGCAGCCACTGTGGGTAAATGCTCACCGGCCAGCGCCCGGCAGCGTACACCCCTTGGAACAGGTTGACGATCTCATCTACGCGTATGATCCAGAAGGCG
>JBGOYO010000398.1:0-3109 GCA_041479715.1 Anaerolineae bacterium | reverse complement strand
TTCACTAAGATGGTGGCACAGGTAGTACCCGAAAAACGGTTATTTGCCAGTCCATGGCCGAGAATCACGTATCAGGAAGCAATGCGCCGATTCGGGAAGGATAACCCCGATATCCGCTTTGGGATGGAATTGCAGGACATCTCAGAGCTGGCGGGTAAGTCAGGATTCCAGGTTTTTGAAAGCACGGTGGCTGCGGGCGGGCATGTGCGGGGAATCAATGCCAGTGGGTTGGGCGATTACAGCCGAAAGCAGCTGGATGAGTTGACCGAAATGGCGAAGAAGTATGGCGCAAAGGGACTGGCTTATATAGCAATCACGGCAAGCGGAGAACAGCGCTCATCGTTCGCCAAGTTTGTCACACCAGAAATCATGGGAAAAATCCATGAGACCATGGCAGCTAAACCAGGCGACTTGCTTCTCTTCGTCGCCGATAAGCCGGCGGTGGTGTTTGAGGTTTTAGGGAGACTGCGGGTTTTACTGGCTGAAAGACTGGGGATGGCGGATAAAAACGTGCTGGGATTCTGTTGGATCGTCGATTTTCCCTTTGTGGTATGGAACGAGGAGGAAAAACGGTGGGATCCTAGCCACCATCTATTCACCTCACCGGTGGTTGAAGATATCCCATTTTTGGACACCGACCCGAGCAAAGCCCGAGGCCAGCAGTACGACCTGGTGGTGAATAATTACGAGGTGGGCGGCGGCTCGATCCGGATCCATCAGCGGGCTCTGCAGGAAAAAGTGTTCAAACTGATCGGCCTCGACCCGGAAGTGGCACGTGAGCGTTTTGGGCATATGCTGGAAGCATTCGAATATGGCACACCGCCTCATGGTGGCATTGCACCGGGTATCGACCGATTATGCATGGTATTGGCAGATGAGCCGAACATCCGTGAGGTGATCGCATTCCCCAAAAGCCAAACGGCACGCGACTTAATGGCGGGAGCACCAAGCCCAGCAGAACCGGGGCAGCTGAGAGAGCTGCACCTAAAAATAGAGAAATAAGGATCGAGGGAGGCAAGAATGGCACCTATTATTCGAGTAGATCAAATCGCCGATTACGTCGGCCAGGAAGTGATCATCCAGGGCTGGGTATATAACCGTACAGATAAAGGAAAACTGGTGTTCTTATTGGTCAGGGACGGATATGGGTTTATCCAATGCGTGGCGTTTAAGGGAGACCTGGACCCTGCTTTATTTGACCAGCTAATGCGCCTGCCCCAGGAATCATCGGTGATTATCAGCGGAGCGGTCAAGGCAGATACCCGCGCGCCGGGAATCCCCGGCGGTTATGAAATCGGCGTGAAACGGGTAGAAATCGTGCAGGCGGCAGATTTAGACTACCCCATGGCGTTAAAGGAGCAAGGTACGGATTTTGCCCTGGACAACCGGCACCTGTGGATCCGGATGCAAAGCCAATGGGCGATCCTGCGGATACGGGCGGCGGTAATCCGTGTAATTCGCGAGTGGCTGGACACGAATGGCTTCATTGGGATGGATACACCCATCCTAACGCCAGCAGCTGTTGAAGGTACAACCACGCTATTCGAAACATCCTATTTTGATGAGGGTGTAGCTTATCTAACCCAGAGTGGTCAGCTGTATAACGAGGCAAACATTTTTGCCTTTAAGAAGGTATATTGCTTTGGTCCCACCTTTAGAGCGGAGAAATCGAAAACGCGTCGCCATTTAACTGAGTTTTGGATGGTGGAGCCGGAAGCCGCTTTCTGTGACCTGGACCAGATGATGGAAATCGAAGAGCAGTTTGTATCGCACATCGTCAAGCGGGTGGTGGAGCAGTGCGCCCCGGAATTGAAATCATTGAAGCGGGATACATCGAGATTGGAAAAAATCACACCACCCTTCCCACGCATTTCGTATGACGATGCGGTGAAGAAGATCGATCAATTATTCGCTGATACAGATGACCCTGAAAAGAAGGAGCTGTTAAAAATTGAGTGGGGTATGGATTTCGGTGCCCCTCATGAGACGGCTTTGACCAATTTGTATGAAAAACCGGTCTTTGTTTACGGCTATCCGACGGAGGTCAAAGCATTTTATATGGAACCCTGGCCTGGAAGAGCGGAAGTCTGTAAGAGCGTGGACTTATTGGCGCCTGAAGGGTATGGAGAGATTATAGGTGGAAGCGAGCGGATTTCGGACCCTGACTTGCTGCTTGCACGTTTGAGACAATACAAATTGCCCGAGGCTGCTTATAAATGGTATCTCGAGCTGCGCCGATTTGGCAGCGTGCCGCATTCGGGGTTCGGGATGGGTGTGGAGCGCACTGTGGCGTGGATCTGCGGTATCGAGCACATCCGTGAGGCGATCCCGTTCCCGCGCATGATTAAACGCGTGTATCCATGATCAGCAGTTGATGGGGCACCTGTCAGAGATGATAAGTGCTCTCATCAAAAATATCTACTCACGTGACTTTTTTTGTGGTATAAGATAGTTACCCTACTATGCACGTGTTGTTGCGTTTGCGTTCTGAGCCAACACTGATATTTGGGGGTCCAATCTCATGAAGGTGACGCGATAGGCTAGAGCCAAGGCGGATCCTCCGGGAAGGACTCCAACCTGCGAAGGCAGGTTCAGAACTATGCAGCACACGACATGGTGGGGTTCGTTTAACGAGTTTGACACAACGCTGGTGGGTGAAAGCCCACCAGCGTTGCATATTTTATTTAACCCAGGTCACCAGCAGGAAGCCTGCAAGCAAGGCAAGGACAGCTCCGAAAACGAAGGGAGCGGCAGGGTTGACGAACTGCCATAATACGCCAGCGATCAACGAGGCGGGTAGGGTTGCTAATCCAATAGCGGCATTAAAATAGCCATAAGCTGTACCACGCTGTTCTTGCGGCACGATATCCGCAACGAGAGCTTTCGCCGCACCCTCGGTGAGAGCATAATAGATGCCATAGAAGCCGTATAACAGCCAAATCTGAACCCCGGTATGGGAGAGGGCGAGACCCAAATAAACCAGACCATAGACTGTCCAACCTGCCAGCATCAGCCTCTGCCTTCCGATACGGTCAGATAACGAGCCAAGTGGCCCTGCCAGGAGGGCGTAGACGGCGTTGAAGGTCATCAGCATGCCGATGATCTGCAG
>JBGOYO010000397.1:0-3112 GCA_041479715.1 Anaerolineae bacterium | reverse complement strand
CACCTTCCCTTGCTTTGTGCTGCGAGCACAATTCGGGTGCAATTCGGGTACAGATATGCTAGAACAGTATGGTGATTTTGGCACAAAATAGACGTAATAGACGCCTATTTCCCCTACCTGCTTATCTATCGCACTGAAGAGGCCGCGGGTTCGAATCCTGCCAGGTCCACCAAAATACATCCACTGGTGGGTATTTTATGGATGTGGACAGGATTTACGGTTTGGTGGTTGCTGTGGGTGGGAGATCGACCCCCACATCCAGCGTCAGCACCCAGCCGTCGATGGCACTGCCGTCCGGAGCCAGGTACTCCACCAGCACGCATTCGCGACCAAATTCGTCGAAGCGCCGTTCGGTGGGCAAAAAGCGCACGGTTGAACCTGCGGGAATCTTACCTACGGCAGTAAATTTTTCGTAACAACCATTCCGGGCGAACACATCCCGCTGGGTGAAGGCTGAGATAGGGGTAGGGGTAAGGGAAGGAGTCAACGTGGGCAGTGGGGTAGGGGTCTGTGTAGGTGTCTGGGTGGGTGAAGGAGTCAGGGTAGCCGTGGAAGTTGCAGTCGGCGTGATGGTGGGGGTTTGGGCCAGCAAGTATGCATGGTACTTATTGTTACCCCAAGCGACCAGACCAGCCACAATAAGGATCCCGATTAGAATGAGACCTGCCTTGATACCAAGAACTTTCAGGCGGTAGGTGCCCAGTTTACGCTTAAGCTCTTTCATGCCCGGGTCGATCGGAAACCGCTTTGCCACTTCAGCGCTCAAGCGGGAAGCTTCAGCCGGCCAGGCTGGATTTTTTTCGTAGGCCTGATTAGCAGCCTGTAAATCGTTGTCGAATTTCTGATAAGTGCGCTGCTGCCGCTCGATCTCACTCTGCAGGCGATCCAGGCTTTCGTCAACCCCCTCCAGGTTACGGATCTGAGCCAGACTCTGGCGGGCTTGCTTATTGAGATACAGGCCTTCTTCGAGCGTTGTAGCGTGTTCAGCCTGGTTCATCAGATTTCGTGTCTGCTCTTTTAAGGGCTCTACGACGCGCGGAGTAATCGATTTAAACCGCTCGACCAGGCGATCGAATGCTGGATTCTCGCCATATTCGACAACCAGTGCGTCCAGGCTGGCCTTCGCCTTCGAAGCGGCCTGCGGGTCAAGCTCGCCTTGGTTAAGCGTATCGTAGATCGATCGCAAGCTGTCTTTGACTTTTCGGTAACTCTGGGCGCGCTCGGAGTACTTCGGCATGCCGGTCGCACCGACCGCTGCCTGTATTCTTTCAATGGCATCGTCAATATTCCCTTGTTGGAATAGAGTCAGCCCTTCTTCAAAGGCTTTTTCGGCATCGATGTTTTCCTGGAGTTTTTGGGCGAAGTCCTGACCTTCCTGCCAGCGTTGAATCCCCAGCTCATGCAGGGCATTCTGGGCGCTCTCCAAGAGTGCCAATGCATCAGCGAAACGACCGACCCGAGCTGCAGATTGGGCTTTACCATAAGCGGAAGCTGCGTCGGCGGGCAGGGCAACGACCGGGATGTAACCGGTACGCAGGTAATTTTCAGCCTCGGTGCGGTGCTGACGAGCGCGTTCCCAGTTCGGTTCCACTTGCAAAATGCGGTCGAAGATCTGCACGGCTTCAGCATAACGTCCGCTGTAGAATAATTTCTCCGCCATTTCCATCTGCGTTTCTGCCGCCGGGTTATGCTCTCGTACAGGCTCTGGATGAGCTGCCGCCGACTCGGATGTTGCTTCTAGCTGGGAGGTGGATTCATAGCCATGACCGTTTGAATTTTCAGCAACTGCTGCGCTTCCATTTTCCTGTTCCTGGATGCGTTGCAATAATTCTTTACGAGCTGCCTGTAGGGAATTACGTTGGTCGAGCGCCAGGTTCTGGTAATCGGGTGAGCTGACCAGCTCTTCAATATCAAGTAGGAGATGCCGCAGGTCAACCACACCCGCAGTGGGATTGTCTTGAAGCTCGCGGTATTGCCTTTCAATTAAATCAAATTGATCATTCATATATTTTAATGCTTTTCTAGTTCTTATCAGTTCCAGGAAGCTGTTGATAGATACCCAGCAGGTCACGCCGGATATCAGAAACATGAGTATACCCTTGATTCAAAGTCTGTTCCAGAATGGTTCGTAGCTGGTTAGGTAAGCGTTCGTCATCGTACGTCCAATTGACCGGATAATGGGTAGAGGCTTTCTCGATGTCTTCCGGCCGGTTAGGTCCCAGAGGTAGGCTACCCTGGGCAGGCCGCCCGGTGAAAATATGGTGCAAGCCACGAGCGCCAAACTGGACGAGGTCGAACTGTTTTTCTGCGTCTGATAGACCTTGGGGCTGGCGTTTGGCGATGTTCCAATCGATCAGCGTCACACCGTGAGAATCTGCGTCCCAATAATAGTGCAGGATTTTATGATCGCGGTAGACAATGTTGCGGTCATGAGCAAACTGTAAGATGTCACAAATCTGCAGGGAGAGGACCAGGCTTTCACGCAGCGACAAGAACCAGCCATGGGTGTTGCTGGCGTCACAATACCGTAATAAATTGTACTCTTGGGAGCGTCTCACCAAAGCAAGGTAAGGCAGCCACCCAACAGCTAACTGTCTGTCCATGGAAGCGAGGAAATTTTGGGCTTGTTCAACGCCATAACGGATGACCTGCCCGGACAGCTGCTCTGCTGAGGCATGGCTTTCATCACTGGGAAGAGCTTGCCCATCATCGATCTTGATATAGCCACACTCGACGAAAGGTGTGATGCCAGGCACGTCACGAAGCATGGTCAGGATCTGGATTTCTTCGATGAATAATGGACGGGCATAATCCAGTTGATCTGGTCGCATGATCTTGAAGGCGAATGATTGTGTTTGTTTGGCTGGACCGCGTATGTTTCCAGCAAAGACACGAGCGGAGGAGCCGCGTGCTTCCGGCATCCAGGTATCCAACGGTTCAGCCAGGAATATAATCTGGTTGGAGCCGAATTTGCCCTCCACAACGCCTTGAGTTATATTGGGCGGCGAATATGTAGCGTTATCTCTTTCGAGAGTGATGGGACGGGTGTGCGGCAGAGACAAGATCTCCCTCGATTGATATTCATTTAACCAGGGCAGCTCATGCATGGTCT
>JBGOYO010000396.1:0-3140 GCA_041479715.1 Anaerolineae bacterium | reverse complement strand
GGCGACTTTAAAAATCGAAGAGCTGATGCAAACACTTAAAGAGATGTATACGATTATAATTGTCACGCATAATATGCAGCAGGCTGCCCGTGTATCCGATCGTACTGCTTTCATGATGATCGACAACCCGGAAAGGCGCACAGGCATTTTGGTGGAATATGGGCCGACCGCCCAGATTTTCACCAACCCTAAGAACAAACAGACCGAAGATTACGTCACCGGTCGATTCGGCTAAGCTGCGGAGAGAATCATGGCGCGTGAGACTTTCGAACGACAATTACAGACGATGGTGGATCAGGTGCTCGTCCTTGGGAGCATGGTGGAGCAGGCTGTCCTGGATTCACTGGATGCTTTAAAACGGCGTGATCTGAATGCAGCGCGTCGAATCTACGAGGCCGATTACGAGATCAATGAGAAACGCTATTCGATAGAGAGCGGCTGCGTCACACTTATCGCCACGCAGCAGCCTATGGCGCGCGATGTGCGGTTTTTAGCCGCCATCCTTGAGATCATTACTGAGCTGGAACGCATCGCTGACTACGCTAAGGGGATTTGCAAGATTACCCAGATCATCAGCGAAGAGGCGATCGACCCGGTGCTCATTGATGAGCTCCAACAGATGTCAAATTTAGCGCTGGATATGCTGCGCCGAGCCCTGGATGCATTCGTAGCTGGCGATGCAGAAACTGCCCGGGAAATCCCCATGGAAGATTCAAAAGTGGACCAGCTTTACAACCAGATCTACCGGAAGCTGATGGATCAGATGACTAAGGACGTCTCCACCGTCGATCGCGCCAACCACATCATGTGGGCGGCGCATAACCTCGAGCGAATGGGAGACCGGGTGACCAACATCTGCGAGCGCATCGTCTATGTTGCGACAGGCGAAATGCGAGAGCTGGATACGACATAGGGGGTTTGCAGGCTGATAAAATGGATAAATCAAGAGTATTATTCCTGTGCACTGGAAACAGCTGCCGCTCACAGATAGCAGAGGCATTCGTCAACTCTCGTATGGGTGATCACTGGGAGGCTTACAGTGCCGGTTCTCGTCCAGCAGGTTACGTGCACCCCTTCGCCATTAAAACCTTAGCCGAGATAGGCATCGACCATCAAGGCAGGGCGAAATCCATTGATGAGTTTCGCGGTCAACCTTTCGACGTGGTGATCACTTTGTGCGGCCAGGATGACGAAGAGTGCCCGGTATGGCTAGGCAAGGGGAGAAGTTTACACAATCCATTCCCTGACCCGGCAAAAGTGACTGGTACTGAAGCAGAGAAAATGGCTGCCTTTCGCCAAGTCCGCGATGAGATTATCGCCCAGATACCAGGCTTGCTCGCAAGTTGATTTTCGTTTGAGGGTTATCCAATTACTCGGCTTTGCGCACGATCAAGCGTAAACCATCCACTTTAACCACTTCAACCCGCGTTCCGGCGTACAACCTGCCATCCTCCTGTTCCAGCTGGGCTGTCCATAGCTCGCCACCGACTTGAACACTGCCTTTAGGAGTGAGGTCGGTGCGGGCGATGCCGAGACGACCAATCATGCTTTCTTTGCCGGTTACGATGGGCGCTTTCTGTGCCCTGACCGCAACCATCATGATGCCAAAGAAAATCGCACCGCTGAACAATGAGATTCCAAGAACGAGCGGGACTGAGACGTGCTGGAAGCTCGGAGTGACCGGGGTGTTGAACAGGACCAATGCACCCACGATCAGGCTGCCCACTCCAGCCGCGGTGAGACCCCCGTGGGTGGGCGCTTTAATATCCAGGATGAATAATACAAAAGCTGTGGCTATGAAGAGCAGCCCAAAATAGTTCACTGGCAGGATGCCCAACCCATACGTCGCCAGAGCCAGGCAGACCACACCAATGAACCCTGCCACCCATCCACCAGGGCTGGAGAGTTCAATGATGATGGCTTGGACGCCGATCGTGATGAGTAGGAAGACAATGTTGGGATCTGTAACAATCAGCAGGAGCTCTTCTATGAACGAGATGCTGACTGGCTCGAAGGCAGAATTGGCAGTATGGAGAGTCACCGGCTGCTGGTTCACTGTCACCGTAAAACCATCCAGCTGGGTACGCAGCTCATTTAAATCGGTAGAGATGAAATCAATCAGACCTGCCTGCATCGCTTCGGATTCAGACACTGCGGCTGCCTTTTGGATGGTATCTTCGGCTAATGCCTGAGCGGTAGGACCTCGCCTTTGTGTAAGGGAGCGCGCTGTGGCAGATAGGGCATTTTTAACCTTGAGCTCCTCGGTGGTGGCCAGGTTTTCACCCTGGCTGCCGACCGGGCTGGCAGCCCCGATGGTCGTGTTGGGAGCCATAGCGGAGGCGTGACCAGACAGGGTGACGATCGTGCCCGCGCTGGCTGCCATTGCTCCGGATGGAGCCACATATACCACCACAGGCACAGTGGAATTTAATATCGCCGTTTCCATCTCGGTCATTGTGTCGATCGATCCGCCGGGAGTATTAAGCTGAAAGATCAGGGCTTCAGCCCCCTGGCGCTCGGCAATCTTGATCCCACGTGACAGGTAGGAGGCCATGGCGGGGGTGATCGGTCCATCGGCGGTCAGCACGATGATCGGAGGCGAGCTGGTCTGGGCAGCGACTGGCCGGCTGTAAAATGTGCTTATGCCGATCAGACCAAGCCAGACGAGGAATACGATGCGTTTAATCACAATCTTCACAGTTTTATTGTACCTTACATTAATATCTCGCGACACAGATTATCTGAGTGTGTCCGAAGCGAGAATGTCAGAATGCTGTGATTGCGAGAGCCCGGGAATTTTCTGGGTTCGAAGCAATCTTTAAAAGCCAAAAATTGTCATGTTGCGCGACCTAACGATTTTGAATTAACATTTTTGTTGAAGGTTACTTCATCGGGCCAGCAAAGGTCGCTGGAATGCCCTCCTCCCCAAAACAATGGGGCAGGCGCAATGACAAGAGATTGCAGTGTTATAATCCCGCCATGCGCTTCCGATTTTCAGTCAAATACCTGCTTGCCATCCCCATCCTGTGTATCCTGGCACTGGCGGCGTACAACGTTCCATTTGTTCACGAGCACCTGGCATGGCGCGTGGATAATTTGTATGCACGCATCCAATACGCCATCCATCCACCAGCGCAAGC
>JBGOYO010000395.1:0-3148 GCA_041479715.1 Anaerolineae bacterium | reverse complement strand
GCCAAGATTTTAGCCGTTTCCATAGTGCGGTCCAACGGGCTGGCGTAAATGCCTTTGATGGGTAGCTTGGCTAGCCGATCAGCCACAGCCTGGGCTTGCTGGCGACCTTTCTTATTAAGATGGACGTCAGGAAGACGACCTGGGAGACGCATCTTCTTGTTATAGTCGGTTTCTCCGTGGCGGATGAATAGAAAAATTGGCATAGAATTGCCCTCTAGGTGGGTTTGTGCTTGTGCTTGATCTCCAGGATGGTCTCCTGGGTAAGCTCGGGGATTTCCTCGGTCTTGGTAATACCCAACGCTTTACGCTGCGCTGCACGCCAGTGTTCCAGTCGGTTGGCAACCTCAGCCTCATAGCCCTGGTTGGATGGAGTGTAAAAATAGGTGCCTAACAGCGATCGAGGCAGGTATTGCTGGGGCAGGAAGTGGTCAGGTGATTCGTGGGGGTATTTATAGCCAGCACCATGACCGAGAGCGACGGCATCACGGTTGTTGTCCTGCAGGTGCTGAGGCACATCCCCGGTGCCTTCTGCTTCGATCAGCTGGAAAGCTTTGAAGTAGGAGCCGGCGGTATTGGATTTTGGAGCAGTCGCAAGGTAAAGCGTGGCTTCCACGATCGGGTAAACCCCTTCAGGCATACCGATGTAATCGAATGCCTGTGCCGCCGCACTGGCAACGAGCAGACCGATGGGGTCACCCAACCCAATGTCCTCGCCGGAGAGGATGATCAAGCGGCGCAGGATGAAACGAGGGTCTTCACCGGCATAGAGCATTTTCGCCAGCCAATAAAGGGCGGCATCAGGGTCGGAACCGCGCACTGACTTGATGAACGCAGAAATTGTGTCGTAGTGAGCATCGCCATCCTTGTCATAAAGGACTGCCCGGCGCTGGATGGAATCCTGGGCAATGGTGAGGGTGATGTGGATGACACCCTGCTCGTTAAGCGGGGTGGATTCGACCGCCAGCTCGAGGGCATTCAAAGAATTGCGGGCATCACCGCCAGCGACATGGATAATATGTTCGAGGGCGTCTTCGCCCGCGTCGATCTGGCGACTGCCATAGCCGCGTTCGGGATCCTGGATGGCGCGTGCGAGCAGTATGTGCACGTCCTGATCGGCGAGGGGGCGGAGCTGGAAAACGCGCGAGCGGGAAACCAGAGCTCCAATCACTTCGAAGTAGGGGTTCTCGGTGGTGGCGCCGATGAAGGTGATGGTGCCGTTTTCCACGTGCGGCAGGAGGGCATCCTGTTGGGCTTTATTCCAGCGATGGACTTCATCTACAAACAGGATGGTCTTTTTTTGGTATAACTTACGCCGCTCACTGGCAGCCTCAAGCACCTCCTTGAGCTCGGCTTTGCCGGCCAGGACTGCTGAGAGCGTGTCAAAGTGCGACTTGGTGAGATTGGCGATGACCATAGCCAGGGTGGTCTTCCCTGTGCCAGGAGGACCCCACAAGATGATGGAGGAAAAAAGCCGGTCGGCTTCGATAGCGCGACGCAGGAGCTTGCCCGGACCAAGAATATCCTCCTGCCCGACGAATTCTTCAAAGGTGCGCGGGCGCATACGTGCAGCGAGGGGGGCTTCGGTGCGCATACGCTCTTCATGGGCGTGGGTGAAGAGGTCCATGGGGGCAATTATACTCGCACGATGATGATACTCATTGTCCGGAGATACTTTATTAGCTAGTTTCAATCCATGAGAAATTATTTCATAATGAAAATTGTCTGCCCTATCCAAGCCGGGTCTAAAACTATATAATCAGCCGGTAAAATCTTATGACACCTTTTGGACACATTGGCGGTGGTTTACTCGTTGCAAGTGCAGCAGAAAAGATCATTTTCAAGGGGGAATTTACTGCGGCCACGCTGGGGCTGGTGGTATTCCTAAGTATCCTGCCCGACTTCGATAGTATCCCAGCGTACTTATTCCGCAGCTGGAGACCGGGGAAAATGAAGCTCGACCACCACGATTATGTCACCCATACCCCAATTTTTTATTTATTTTTAGCGCTAGCTGTATGGATCGGAATGGGCAAAGAGCCGGCGATGCTATTTTTGCTACTTTCTCTGACCCACCTGCTGTTGGATAGCTATGGCACCGATGATGGCATCATGTGGTTTTGGCCGGTCAGCAAGCGGAAGTATAGCGTGTTCCCAAGCAACATGCATGCGGGGGAAGTATACGGCATCAAGTATTATCTTCGTTACGTTCGACATTTAGGTTCGTTACTACCCGAGGTACTCCTGCTTGTGGGAGGCGTCGTTTCGGTATTTATATGGTGGAAATAATAATTCTCAATAGTTCAATATTAAATTGTTTGTATCTGTTTTTAATTGCTTTGGAATATAATTTCAACCACGATTGAGAATGATCCAGGATTGTTGTATGACCGTATTATTCAGCATGGCTGAATGCGAAATAAGTGGGTGAACATCATAACAGCCAATCAATAGTTATATAATTGAAAGTGAGATAAAAATGGAAAAGATCAACCTCGAACCGACTCTCAGCTTCTTGAGCAATCTGAACAACCACAACAATAAGACCTGGTTTGAAGAGAACCGGCAGGATTATGAAGCTGCGCGTGAAGCATTTGAAAGCTTCATCAATTTGCTTATCGATGAATTCAGAGTTACAGATGATTTGCAAGACCTGATTGCCAAGGATTGCATCTCACGCATCTACCGGGATCTCCGCTTCTCCAAGGATAAAAGCCCATACCATACACATATGTGGGCGACCATTGCGCCGGGAGGTAAAAAAACCATGCGCATGGGTTATCACGTTGCCATCCATCCCCAGGATCGATCGATCCTTGCAGGTGGAATGTGGGAGCCTACCACAGAACAGCTAGCCAATTTCAGGCAGGTAATCGATCACAATGCGGCTGAGTTCAAGAAGATCACGCGGAGTAAAGCCCTGCTTGATTATTTTGGCGGGATCGGAGGAGATAAGTTAAAAACCGCTCCGCAAGGATACGACCGCAACCATCCTGAGATTGAGCTACTGCAGTATAAACAAGTGGTGGTGATGCATAACTTCACCGATCAACAGGTTCTGGCGAATGATTTTTTTGACCAGGTTGTAAAAGGCTGCCATGCGATGAGACCGTTTTTGGATTACTTGGATGAGATTTTGTAAGCTGCTCCT
>JBGOYO010000394.1:0-3153 GCA_041479715.1 Anaerolineae bacterium | reverse complement strand
CTCACCAGTGCCGGTGGTCCTGGGGTTACCGCTGCCGATGCCTTGGAAATGAATGGCATGTCTCTGGCAACACTGGCCTCCGATACGCGTGAAAAATTAGCCAAGCTGTTACCGCCGGCTGCAAGTTTGAATAACCCAGTTGATATGCTCGCTTCAGCCACACCGGAACAATTCGCCGCTTGCCTTCAGGTTCTGCTGTCAGACCCCGGTGTGAATGGTGTCCTCGTCGTCACGCCTCCCCCTCCCTTGCACTCCACCGGCGCAGTAGCCAAGTCAATGATCCCGGTGATCCAGAATTCAGATAAGCCTGTCACGATTGCCTTGATGGGTGAGCGCTTGATCCAGGAGGCGGTTGAGCACTTTCGCGCAGCCCGTGTACCGGAGTATCGTTTCCCTGAACGCGCTGCATCTGCACTGGCGATCCTCTCCCAACACGCTGAGTACATCGAGAATGAACGTGGGTCGAAGCTGGTTCATGCCAAAGTGGATAAAGAAGTTGTCCAGAAGATATTAGACCTTCGAAAACATTCCCCCGGATTTTTAAATGCTTCCGAGACCTCCGCCGTGTTGAAAGCCTACAAACTCCCTGGTGTGCCTTTACGCATGGCAGTCTCCTCCGAAGAAGCGCTAACCTTTGCGCACGAAATGGGCTACCCGGTGGTTCTGAAAGTCGCCTCAGCGGATATCACCCATAAATCGGATATTGGCGGGGTGATGCTTAACCTTACAGATCCTGACGCAGTCACATCCGGGTTCTCGAAAATTATCGCCAATACGAAAGCCAATTTCCCGGATGCGGATATCCAGGGAGTTTACGTTCAGCGTATGCTGCCCGCCGGGCAGGAAGTGATTTTGGGCGCCGTTCAAGATGCTCAGTTTGGACCATTGGTCATGTTTGGCTCAGGTGGCGTGGAAGTTGAGGGCTTGAAGGATGTCACATTTTCCCTGGCCCCGCTCACCCTACAGGATGCGGAATGGATGCTGGAAAATACCTGGGCTGGGCGCAAGCTGCATGGTTTTCGCAGCCTACCGCCGGCAGACCGGAAGTCGGTTTTAGACTCCCTCATACTGCTCGGTCAGCTCGCCGCCGATTTTCCGCAGCTTGCCGAGATTGAAATTAATCCGCTGCGGGTTTTCCCGCATTCTCAAGGCTCAGCTGCGCTGGACGTCCGGATGCGCCTGGCTTAATTTAAGATCTATCGCTAGGATCAGATCCACCAACGTTCCTACTCCAAGCGATACTGGTTGGGTTTCGATATATTCTCCCTTGGAATGTGACCCTCCTCCCGTAGTCAATCCAATACAGATGGCAGGCAACCCCCTGCTCAGCGGTTCATTGGCATCGGTTGAACCAATGTTTAATTTCGCCTGGATCCCGTTTGCGGCATAGCAATCCACACCTAAACTGACCAATGGATGGTTTCCTGGGATCTCACCCGCAGGTCTTTCTCCGATCACTTCCGCCTTTACTTTAACAGCCTGTTTATATTTGAGGTTTGCTTCATCCACAAGCTTCAGCACGCGGTCACTTAAGCTGGTTAATACCTGGGCATTTTCCGAACGTAAATCTAGCTCGCAGCTCGCCTCTGCAGCAATGGTATTCACCGAAGTGCCGCCCGTGATCATACCAACATTTAGGCTCGTTCTCGGTTCTACTGGCAATGAAATCACATTGAATTTGACCACCAAATCTGCCAGCTCATGAATAGCCGATGGCCTGCCGAAATCAACCCATGAATGCCCTCCCTTGGTGTGGACGCTGATACGATACCTCTTCACCCCCAGCCCACGGTGGTAAATCTGTCCGAGTGCCATCCCTTCGAGAACGATGTATGCCAGTGGATCGTTCCCAAACCTGTCCACCACGGCTTTCATGCCTTTCAAGTTACCCAAACCTTCTTCCCCAACATTCGCCACCAACCAGATGTCGCCACCTAGATTGGTATTTATTTTCATAATGTTATTGTCCTGGTTAAGTGCCCAATATAAGCTGCACAAGCCTGCCAGGCCCAACGAGTTATCACCAATCCCCGGTCCATAGATCTTATCCGCAGCACGCCTGACGGTTAAATTTGTCCCCAACGGGAAAACAGTATCCAGGTGAGCGGAAACCACAATTGCGGGATTCGTCCCTCTCCCCTTGATCCGAGAATAAACGTTTCCTAAATCATCCATTTGGGCGTCAGTCGTACCCATGTCATGGAAATATTTCCTTAGAAAGATTGCCCTCTGGCTCTCATGGAAGGTGGCTGCCGGGATCTGCTGGATATCAACCGCCAGGTCGAGCATGCGTTCGATGATAGACGGATTTATAATCAAGCTTATACCTTTCGTGTGCCTTCTTTCAGCGCCTCTAACCTTCCCTGGGCTAATCCCGGAAGGGCGTCCAATGCATAAAACACTCCGCTACCTTCAATCGTCAAAGAAGCCGAGATACTTCCAAATAGTGCTGCCTGGAGAGGTTCGTAGGTTTGCCGGTATCCGGCCAGAAAACCACCGCAATAAGAATCACCCGCCCCGGTAGGGTCAACTACGCGCGCCGGATACGCCGGGATTTCCCACTTCGCCCTGGTAGCTCGGTCATACAGGTATTGCCCGCGTTCTCCCCGTTTGACCACCACAATCTCGCAGCCGTAATCCGCGATGGTCTCCATCATTTGCCACAAGTCCGTACTCCTGCCGTGAAATAGCTTGCGCATCTCCTCTTCATTTGGGATGAATGCCGTCAAGCCGGTCACCAGCGCGGGGATATCATCCCAAAACGTGGGCGTCATCGTCCCAGCTGATGGGTCAAGAGTGACCGTCGTGAACCCATTCTGCCTCAGCACTGCCGGGAGAAGCATATGGGTCAAGTAGTCGATCGGGCATAGGTGCGCAGCGGTTGCATCCAGGTAGTCTGCAGGGAGATCCGTCTGGCGCAGCGATATTGGGGTTAAATGTGTACGGCTGTCGTAACTGGAGCCTGGTCGCAGGTAATTGAGCAGTGCCTTCGGGAATGGCTGCTGCAAGCGAGTGAAATGGGCGGCTGGGTCTTCATTTACACGTGTGTCCATATCCGTGTATACATAGAACGACCGTAAATCGATCGCTTCAGGTAATATCCTTATCCCTTGAATATCGTACCCTCGCTTGTGGATATCATTCAGCCATTCT
>JBGOYO010000393.1:0-3154 GCA_041479715.1 Anaerolineae bacterium | reverse complement strand
GAGAGGAGATCCACAAGATCTCGACCCGCGAACCTGATCCGGATAATGCCGGCGGAGGAATAGCTGCATAATACTAACTCCTTCCACCGGATATGGGGTAAGGAGTTTTTCTTTTATGAGGCGAGCTATTATATTTGCCAATGGGAAGATGGACGTCGCGCCGCCGATCCTCGATGATCTTCATCCTACCGATTTAATTATCGCCGCAGATGGCGGGACGCTGCATTGTAAATCTTTGGGTATCACACCCAATGTGATCATTGGGGATTTTGATTCGTTGGGAGCCGCCGATATCGGTTCATACCAACGGGCGGGGGTTGAGACCACGCAATACCCGACCCATAAAGATGAGACTGACCTCGAGCTGGCATTACTGTATGCAATAAACCACGATGTAACACAGGTATTCATCATCGGTGCACTGGACAACCGGTGGGATATGACCCTGGCAAATATATTGCTAGCAGTGCATATCCGGTTCTCCCAGCTATCAATCCGTCTATTGGATGGCTTGGACGAGCTTGCGATCCTTCGGGGGGAGGGTCAGATGGAAATTAATGATAGGCCTGGTGACACGTTATCGCTGATACCAGTGGGTGGCGATGCTGGCGGGATCACCACCCACGGGTTGGTATACCCGCTCGCTGACGAGACTCTCTACTTCGGCTCTTCCAGAGGTGTGAGCAATATCATCTTAAGCGATCAGGCTCGGGTAATTATCAAGACAGGAATATTATTGATCTGTCTCTCTAATAGGGCGGTTTAATATTTTTTCACCAATGAAAGGACTATGACGTGAAATTTAAGATAATTTATCTCCTTGCTGCAATTACGTTGGTCGTTACAAGCTGTAGTTCAATAGCCGGGTCCCCGACCAGTACAAGTTCTGCACCTCGGACATTAACCGTGATGACCCACGATTCCTTCGCAGCCTCCAAGTCGGTAATCTCTGCCTTTGAAACAGCCAATAATGTAAAGGTTCAGTTCATTGCTTCCGGTGATGCTGGCACTGCACTGAACAAAGCCATCCTGGCAAAAGATAACCCCTTTGCTGATGTATTCTATGGGGTGGATAATACCTTTCTTAGCCGTGCTCTCACCGAAAATATCTTCCAACCCTATAACTCTTCCATCTTAATTGACATTCCCGCCCCGTACAAACTGGACCCTCAAAATAGAGCTCTACCTGTAGATTGGGGAGATGTGTGTTTGAATTACGATCTGGTGTACTTTTCTCAGCACAATTTGGCCCCGCCACAGAATCTGGAGGATCTGCTCAAACCGGAATACAAAAATATACTGATTGTGGAAAATCCCGCCACCTCCTCCCCTGGTCTGGCTTTCCTGCTGGCGACCATCGGTCATTTTGGAACCGATAAATACCTGGATTACTGGCGAGGATTGGTTGCGAATAACGTCCTGGTGGTCAACGACTGGGAAACCGCCTATTACACCAATTTCAGCCGCTGGGGAGGTGACCGCCCGGTTGTTGTTTCCTATAACTCAAGCCCGGCATTCGAAGTGGTTGGTTCCAAAACTCCGCTGTCTGCTCCTGAAACTGCGGTGATTACTAGTGATGGTTCGTGTTTCAGGCAGATCGAGTTTGTGGGGATATTGCAAGGCACCAAAAATTTGGACCTGGCTGAAAAGTGGGTTGATTTCATGCTTTCCACTACATTTCAGGAGGATATGCCGCTCCAGATGTATGTGTTTCCGGTCAATCCGAATGCGAAGTTAGATGCTACTTTTCAAAAACTTCTGGCGATTCCCCAAAATCCTGCCTACGTCAGCCCGGAGGATATTGCAGCTAATCGTGAAGCCTGGATCAACGCCTGGACAACCACTGTCTTAAGATGACTTTCAAACGCTACCGCTCGGCCTCCCTGCTGCTTCTCTGGTTGGCACCGGTTTGCTTCCTGGCCTTGTTTTATTTCTACCCCATGGTGAGCATCCTGAGCCTCAGCCTGGCCAGGTCTACAGGAGGATTGCTCACCCCATTTGTCGATGCACTCTCGTCCCCGATCACCTGGCGGGTTCTATCCTTCACATTTTGGCAAGCGATTCTCTCGACGCTCTTGACACTCGCAATCGGGCTCCCAGGGGCATATCTCATTTCGCATTATGATTTCAGGGGTAAAAGCCTGCTGCAGGCACTCACCGGGATCCCTTTTTTAATGCCCACTTTGGTGGTTGCAGCTGCATTTAATGCCCTGATGGGTCCGAATGGTTGGTTAAACCTTGGATTGGTAAATGGTTTTCATTTATCGTCTCCCCCAATCCATTTCAATAATACCCTTATCGCCATCCTGGTTGCCCATGTCTTCTACAATACAACGATTGTTATACGCATGGTAGGTGATTTTTGGTCCCACATCGATCCTCGCTTGGGTCAGGCAGCCCGGATGCTGGGTGCGAATCGCTGGCAAGCGATCCGTCGCGTCACCGTCCCCATCCTCACTCCCGCCATCGCGGCTGCGGCCTTGTTGGTTTTTATCTTCGATTTCACTTCTTTCGGGGTAATCCTCATCCTGGGTGGGCCGCGTTTTGCCACTCTGGAAGTTGAAATTTATTACCAGACGATCAGTTTGTTTAACCTTCCCATGGCAGCAGTATTAGCCATCATCCAATTATTGTGCACCCTGGGATTGACCATCGCTTACACCAGGCTCACCAGGAAGTTATCCATCCCGCTTGCCCTGAAATCACGCCGGGTCACCCAACGACGCTTGACCTCTCCACGCGCCAGGCTCATGTGCGGTACGATCATCATCTTCCTATTTGCACTCCTTATTCTACCTCTGGCTGCATTGGCTGTCCGCTCAGTCACCCGCATTGAACCTAATCGAGGCGAGCAGACTGTGATGGCGCCGGGTTTTACACTGGATTTTTACCGGGCCCTGTTTACCAACACCAGCGAATCGATCTTCTATGCTCCACCCTCGACCGCCATCGCCGTTTCGTTGGGCTATGCTATGGCGACGACGTTTTTTGCCTTGCTCCTGGGGATTCCTGCCGCCCTGGCGCTTGCCCGCGATGAATCATCACCGGTCGGTCACAGTCTCGATGCAATGCTGATGCTCCCCTTGGGCACGAGCGCGGTCACTCTCGGTCTGGGTTTCATCGTTGCGCTGGATAAACCACCACTAGACCTGCG
>JBGOYO010000392.1:0-3163 GCA_041479715.1 Anaerolineae bacterium | reverse complement strand
TGAGCAGCTGAACCGAGACAATGACTGCTTGCCGCAAGGTGCTTACCCATCGATCACCCCGCAGCCATTCGAAAGCCTCATGGCAGGAGAAGCGTATCGGCTCCTGGACCGAATTTGATTGGTTCACCGGACATTTACATCCATGCAAAGCTGAAAGCGAGGCGAGCAAAGAGCTAACAAAAATACTTTGTCGACAGGGTGGATTTGGTGCACAGTGAGTGCAGATATGAGGCTGTGCACTCATTTTTATAGGACAGGCTACTGGAAAGTGGCCTGTCTTTATGATCAGTCAACCTGGAAAACTTGCCCGAGCCCCTCAACCCTGATAGAATTCTCCCTATGAAAATACGCTCGATTACTTGTTTCCTTGACCCATCTTTTCCATTGGATAGGAAGAAATTGAAGCTGGCCGGTGATTTTCTGCGGATTGCCCGGCCAGCATACGAAGAAGCGGGATATGAAGTACAAACCGCACGCCTGGCGACCGTTCCTTTCCCCCGGCTCATGACTGGTCATAAACTAGATAAATTATCACAATTTGCACGTGAGCTCGAGGAGGCGGCTGGCGCAGACGATTATGCCTATGTTTCACTTGGTCCTGCCCTCCCCGACCAAGTGGAAAGCTATGCAGCCATTCCAGACGCGCTGTCAGCCACCCAGAATGCCTTTTTCTCAGGTTCGATGACCACCTCGGAAGGCAGGGTCTCGTTGCCTGCTATACGCCAATGCGCCCAGGTCATCCGGCGAGCCAGCAGCATCTCCGCCGATGGTTTCGGTAACCTGCGTTTCGCTGCCCTGGCGAACGTGCCAGCGGGCTCACCCTTCTTCCCAGCAGCATATCACCAGGGTAGTGAGCCAGCTTTCGCCTTAGCCACGGAGGCAGCAGACTTGGCGGTGGATGCGTTCAGCCAATCCGGCAGCTTAGAGGAAGCACGGGCGAGCCTAGTGCGATCGATGGAAGCGCATGCACGAGCATTAACTAGCGTTGCCAGGCAGGTTGAAAAGCAGTCAAAGGTTAATTTTGCTGGGATCGATTTTTCACTGGCTCCATACCCATCTCAAGAGCTCTCTGTGGGAACAGCGCTGGAGCGGATGGGAGTACCCAGACTGGGTGAACACGGCTCGTTGGCAGCAGCAGCCATTTTGGCAGATACGATGGACCAGGCAGATTTTGTCCGCGCTGGGTTCAGCGGCTTGCTGCTTCCCGTGTTGGAAGATGTCACCCTTGCCAGGAGTGTGGAAGAAGGTAGCCTGGGGGTGAAGGACTTACTGCTGTATTCGTGTGTTTGCGGGACCGGGTTGGACTGCGTCCCACTGCCCGGAGATACCAGTGCAGAGGGGTTAGCTGCCGTCTTGCTCGACCTGGCAAGCTTATCCTCGCGGTTGGGTAAACCGCTCACCGCCCGACTAATGCCCATCCCTGGGAAAAAAGCGGGTGACCTGACCGGATTCGATTGGACTTACTTTGCCAACAGCCGCGTGTTGCCCATTTTTGTATCTCCATTGACGGGTTTACTAGCAGGAGACGAATCGTTCAGCCTGCAAAGGAGAGCGCCTCGATGAAATCAAAGACATTATCCACGTTATGGCTGCGTTGGGTGGCAGCCAATGGTCTGGGAGAGATGTTTGGTCTGGGACTGACATTTGCGGTGGGAGCGCTGGTAATATCCCGCCTGGGAGATCAGCAAAGTGCGACGGTTATCCTGTTAACATTCCTGGTAGCAGTTGTTAGCGGGGCGATCGAGGCCAGCCTGGTCGGTTTGGCGCAGTGGTGGGCGATGCACCCGTGGTTCCCGACGATCAGGCGAGTGAAATGGTGGCTGGCAACCCTGGTTGGCGCACTGGTGGCGTACGTATTAGGTTATCTATCTTCTACCCTGATGAGTCTGGGTGAGCAATCTTCGCCAACCCAGATAGCCGTGGCAGAGCCCGGACAATGGCTGGTGTTCCTGTTAGCTGCATTATTAGGTGTAGTTGGAGGGGCGGTGCTTTCGTTCGCTCAGTGGCTGGAATTACGCCGCAACGTCGGCGGTGCGTCTGTTTGGATCCCTGCCAATATGCTTGCCTGGCTTATAGGTATGCCGCTCATCTTTTGGGGCATTGACGCGTCGCAGAAGCTGAGCGGGTTATCCTCGATCATCATTCTCATGGGCGTTGTTTTACTTGTGACCGGAGCGGTCGTGGGCGCTATCCACGGGATATTCCTTACCCGACTGGCTAAGGCAGAGTGATGATGAATGTTATCCATGGTGATCATCTGGAGTGTTTTAAAGATTCATTCACCGTACACTTTTGAATTCATGAGTAAATTCCGCTCACCAGTTTAGACCGCATTTTTTTCTTGATGGAGAGGAGATAAATCATTTATCCCACTCCTGTTAGGATAATAAAAATAAAAATGCCGCACACTAAGACCGTGCGGCATTTTCTTTGAATGGTGGGGTGATCTACCCAGGATTTTCGACTTTCCAGTAAATTCCCTTCTCTCGTAAGAGCAGCCCATTATCCACCAAATACCGGCGCAAAGCGGCATAATCTTCATGATAACGCCCGAGGATCTGGTTGACCTGAGCTTCGGGATACTTCACTCCCGGCTCGAAGTTTTTGACCAGGTACCTCAAGATAACGCTTAGCTTCTTCTGTTGGGTGGGGATCGATTTTAAGCTGCCATCGGGCGATATATACGCGCGTAGCGTTTTAACTTCGAATTCGTCGCCCTCATATTCGGGCGCAGGCGGATGAGATTGGGCCAGCACCTTGCGGGTGAGTTTTTCAAGCGCCTGGCTGTCCAACCGGTAGACGCTACCATCCTGGTGAGCCAGCCCGGAATCCACGAGCACCTCAAGATGGTGCGCCACTTGTGAGGGCACCATTCCAAGGCGCTGTGCTGCCTCGTCTGCGGTGAGCGCCTCGACCCCCAGCAAGCCGGCAATTTTCAATCGTTCGGCATCTGCGAGAGATTTCATGAAATTCGATAATTCACCCTGGTTCGTTGGTGTGTTCATTTCTAAATTCCTTTATTATTATTTTCGGCTTCAATTTTCCAATATTCTCCACCAGCCCGACCCATCAGCTTGTAAACGATCATCTCGCGCCTCAGTGTAGCAGTATCATCATGGAAGTGGACAAGGATTTCATTTACCTGCTGCTCCGTATAACGAAC
>JBGOYO010000391.1:0-3169 GCA_041479715.1 Anaerolineae bacterium | reverse complement strand
GGGTTGCAGTTTGCCGCCTGGTACCCGATCACACCCGCTACGTCACTGGCTGAAACCCTGAATGAGTACGTGCCGGTGTTCCGCAAAGACCCGGTGACCGGGAAAAATACATGCGTGGTCATCCAGGCAGAAGATGAATTAGCCGCCGTCGGCATGGTGGTGGGAGCAGGCTGGTCTGGTTTACGTGCTATGACCTCTACTTCCGGCCCGGGGTTCAGCTTGATGGTCGAGTACGTCGGCCTGGCTTATTTTTCAGAGACGCCGATCGTCATTTGGGATATCCAAAGGATTGGACCCTCGACCGGGCTGCCGACCCGCACCTCTCAGGGTGACCTGCGGTTAGCCTATTACATGGGGCATGGTGACGTCAAGAATGTGGTCCTCTTCCCGGGTTCGGTAACCGAGTGCTTTGAAATGGGATGGAAGGCGTTCGACATTGCTGAGCGGCTGCAAACCCCGGTGATGGTTCTATCCGACCTGGACTTTGGGATGAACCAATGGATGACCAGGCCCTTCGAGTACCCTGATAAACCCATGGACCGCGGCAAGGTATTATGGGAGGATGAGCTGAAGCAGATGAGCGAAAGGTGGGGGCGCTACCTGGATGTGGATGGGGATGGTATCCCCTATCGTACACTTCCCGGCAATAAGCTGCCCAATGCCGCCTATTTCGCCCGCGGTACCGGGCACAACGAGTACGCGAGTTACAGCGAAGAACCGCAAGATTGGGAGAACAACCTGCTCAGGCTGAGACGCAAGCTCGAAGATAACTTATCTCTCCTTCCAAAACCCGTAGTCAGGATGGCCAGCGGAGCAAAAATCAGCATCATTTCTTATGGCTCCACCACCGATGCCATAAACGAAGCTATGGAAGCGTTGGCGGATAAAGGATTTCAGATCGACCATCTGCGAATGCGCTCACTGCCTGTCGCCCTCGAGGTGAAGGAATTCGTCCGCGCCCACGAGCGCAATTATGTTATTGAGCTTAACCGGGATGGTCAATTGCACCAAAGCCTGCAGCTGGAAATCCCGGACTGCAGCATGAAATTAATCTCTCTCTCTCACCTGGATGGTCTGCCCCTGACTGCTGATTGGGTGGAACAACAGGTGATGGCAAAAGAGGAGTAGGAACCGATGACAGATCAAACGACTCAAACATCACGCGCCCAGGTTAACCTGGTCGGGCTTACCAAGAATGATTATCGCGGCAACCCGAGCTCGCTATGCCAGGGCTGTGGGCACAACTCCATATCCAGCCAGATCATTGCCGCTTGCTACGAATTGAACATCATTCCTGAAGAAGTGGTCAAGTTCAGTGGGATTGGCTGCTCGAGTAAAAGCCCTTTCTATTTCCTGAACCGCTCCTTCGGGTTCAATGGCTTGCATGGGCGGATGCCTTCACTCGCCACCGGTGCAATGTTCGGGGATGTCAATCTCAAAGGCATCGGTTTAAGCGGGGATGGTGACACGGCCAGCATCGGAATGGGTCAGTTCAAGCACATCGTGCGCCGGAACGTACCCCTGGTTTATATCATTGAGAATAACGGCGTATATGGCCTCACCAAGGGACAGTTTTCTGCCACGGCAGATGAAGGGCTGGAGCTGAAAAAGCAAGGCACCAACCCGTATCTACCGGTGGATATCGCCTGGGAAGCCCTGGTGGGGCATGCTACTTTTGTGGCACGCTCCTTTGCCGGTGACCCCAAGCAGGTGAAGGAATTGATCAAGGCTGCTTTCAGTCACCGTGGGATCGCGATTTTGGATATCATCAGTCCATGTGTCACCTTCAATAACCAGGACAACGCCGTCCATTCGTACGCATGGGGCAAGGACCATGAGGTAGCTTTACATGACCTATCCTTTGTGCCCAAAGCAGAGGAGATCATGGTGGATTATGAGGACGGTCAGATTACGGAAGTGACCATGCATGACGGCTCGACGGTCATTTTGAAGAAATTGGATCGAGATTATGACCCCAAGAATCGGGCCGAGGCAATGCGTGTGCTGGAAGAATCAAACAAGGACTGTTGCCTGATCACCGGCTTGATCTATATCGACGAAACGGTTCCTACGCTGTTCGAGCATTACAACCTTCCGGATGAGCCACTCAATCGGCTGACCGAGGAACGCTTGCGCCCACCCAAGGAAACGATGGAAAAGCTGAATGCGATGATGTTTTAGGGGAGGATAGGTATCAGGTATCAGGCAATTAGGTATTAGGACTAAAACATCAATGTTGAGCTGGATAAGAGGGTTGCTGGTAAACGGCAGCCCTTTTTAATTTGTAATTGCGTTCTTTCTGTCATTTTAAAGAGCGCGTTTCGCGACCCATGTCCCGAGTAAAGTGTGGGAGAAGCAATTTCCAACATACCCTACAATTTATAATACTTTCCTTGCGTATCTTGAGAGATTTAGTCTTGAAAAGATTGCTTCGCCAAACCACATTGGCTCCCAATGACAATCATATATTCGCAAGTACTTTTTACTGGGTTCCAGTTGTTAGGGTTCACCCCAACCAATAACTCCTGGTTGTATAATTCACTCATACCTAATCCAAGTTTCCAGGGAGGATTTTGCGATGGAACGTACCGAATGGCTTAATTTAATAAGACACCAGACCGAGCAGCTGTACGATCATATCGCGCCCCTCTATTGGGAATCGTTTGGCTTTTACCCCAATTCGACGCACCGCCAGTTCATCGAGAAGTTTCTCGGGCGAATGAGACCTCAGAGCTATATCCTCGATGGAGCCTGCGGGGCTGGGCGCTATGACGGGGACCTACTTAATGCAGGGCATACCGTGGTTGGTATCGATCAGTCCAGCCGAATGCTAGCCCAGGCGCGCGAGCACTTCCCGCTGAATAGATATCCACGGCTGAGTTACCTGAAGTTAAGTCTGCAGGAGATGGATTTTCGGGCAGAATTCGACGGGGCGATCTGTATCGATGCCATGGAGCACATCTTCCCGGAGGATTGGCCGGGGATCATGCATCGCTTCCAAATGGCACTAAAATCGGGCGGGTTGTTCTATGTGACAGTTGAGGTGGCGGACCCGGATGAGGTGAGTGAGTCCTATGAGCGAGCCAGAGCCATGGGTCTGCCGGTGGTGTATGGGGAGCTCGCCGACAAGATCGACGAAGCAAACAAAAAGGTTGCCGCCTTGAAAAGT
>JBGOYO010000390.1:0-3173 GCA_041479715.1 Anaerolineae bacterium | reverse complement strand
TGTCATACACCTGATGCAGGTGCCAATCTTTTACCTTGCCTGCCAGCACTTGCTCGAAAGCTTTACGAGCGCTGTGAGCCAATATCTGACGGTTGGCGAAGGCGTAGTTAGCCGCGCAGCGCATCGCCCCCAGGTAATCCTGACCTTCGGGGGAATTCAGCGGTGCACATACAAGTTCACGGTCCACCAGGTGGATGTTATAGCGCTTGACCGCTGCCTGGAATTCCTCGACGTAATCGGTGCAGATCTGGTGACCGAAACCGCGCGAGCCACAATGGATCTGGACGGCCAGGGTACCCTCTTCCAGACCCATGACCGAGGCTGCTTGCGGATCGAAAATTTGCTCGACCAGGTCAATTTCGATGAAGTGGTTGCCTGCACCCAGCGAGCCCAGCTGCGGCCTTCCGCGCTGGCGCGCCCGGACGGACACTTTATCTGGGTCGGCGCCTTCCACACAGCCTGATTCCTCTGTTCGACGCAGGTCAGCCTCACTGGCGAAGCCCTGTTTTAGTGCCCAACGCGAACCCTGACGGCATACGGCGATGAGCTCAGCTTCTGAAGTGTGTACAACGCCGCCTTCTCCCACGCCGCTGGGGCAGTAATGGTTGAGAGCGGTGGCAAGGTCATCCAGGTGTGGGAGGGCAGCCTCATAACTGATCTGAGAACCGAGCAGGCGCACCCCGCAGTTGATGTCATATCCGATGCCACCGGGTGAGATCACACCATCTGGGAGGCGCGTGGCAGCTACACCGCCAATGGGAAAGCCGTACCCCTGGTGCATGTCGGGCATGACGATGACGTGCCCAACCAGACCGGGGAGCGTGGCGGCATTTACCGCCTGCTCAAGCGATTTATCCTTCATCACATCTTCGAGCAAGCGCCGGGTGGCGAACAGACGCACAGGCACGCGCATGTCGGGGCGGAAGGTCTGAGGGATCTCCCACTCGTAATCGCTGATACGCTTGAGGTCTTGAAGTGTTACCATGTAGCGCTCTCTCTCATACGTCGAAAACGATATTCACACGCAACCCAGTGGCACAGGCTTGCACTGCCAGATTGTGGTATGTGACCGCCTTGATCTCCTTGTCCATTTTTGCGATGGTGCAACCGTGCATATGGGCGTTCAAATTGTAATCATCATCCACCGTTACGGAGATGCGGTCGAATGCCAAATTCTGATCCTGCTCAAGCCACAGCAGCTCACTCAGGAACTGCACCAGCAAGCTCTCCGCATCGGCAGCATGGAGGGTGATTTTGCGGGTTTGAATGACACCCCTCACCAGCTGCACACCGGAGATGGCATACATGCCGTAGGCGCCTTGTTCCAGCAGGGCGGGCAGATCGGGTGCCCAAACTTCAAGCTCCCAATCGGCGGTATGGGCATGTTCACGGAAACCAATTTCAGGCTGCATACGTCTAGGGAGTATACCGTATTTTTCTGTACTGAGGAATTGACCAAAGAATGAGTAAACCAACGAAAATTCTCATCCGGACGAGCTTATCCAACTTTCAAAACTGGGCGCAATGTGGTTAAATTATGAATATGTCATGGTATGAATCTTCCCTCACCCGTTTGGAAACACGCCTGCGAGCATTGATCGAAGGTGAGCCAGGCGTGGATGGAATCACGCGTAAGCTCCATAAAAAGCTCGAGCACGAGCTGATTTATGCGATGCAGTCAGGCGTTCGTAGCATATCGGGAGGAGATGAATCGGACAGCCGGAAACTAACGGCGCCAGATATCTATACCCTGTTGGTGCCCATCCAACAGGCGCAGCAGCTGCTAACCCACCCGGCAGAGCTGGATAGGCTAACCCGAGCGCTCGCATCAGCTGCGGCCCAATCTGGGATCGTGCTTAGGGGAGATCCGATGCTCCGTGTGGTGGCAGCACCTCAACCAGAGGAAATCAAAGTTCTGGTTGAGTTCAGCCACGAAGATCCGGGAGAATCGCACACCACTGAAGTGGACGGCAGGCAAGAGCAAGCAGACCAGACAGGCGTGGAGATGATGCCCAGGGCATTCTTAATTGTCAATGGGCTGACAACTTTTCCGCTCACCGAGCAAGTGGTCAATATCGGCCGGGACCCATCCAACCAGGTGCACCTGGAAGACCCGCGTGTCTCACGCATGCACGCCCAGCTGCGCTTGATCCAGGGGAAGTTCGTGATCTTCGACCTGGATACCTTGGGTGGCACTTTTGTGAATGACGTGGCAGTGAGCAGCCATATCCTTAACCCGGGCGACGTAATTCGATTGGCTGGTGTGCCGTTGGTCTATGGGTTGGAGGAAACCATGCCGACCAGTCTCACCCAGGAGCTGCCAGTTGACCCTCCCCCACCGGAAGTGCTGTAAAGGTATAATCCGGTTGTGAGTGGGATCATTTTATTAATCTTACGCATTTTATTAGCGGTCGCGCTGTATGGATTCCTTGGATTCGCAATCTATATATTAATCCGAGACTTGAAAAAGCAGGGTGAGCTTTTGGTCGCCCGGCAGCCACCCCCGCTCACGTTAACTAAAACGGAGCCAAGTATTGAAAAGTCTCAGCGATACATCAAGCCGGTGATCATCCTGGGGAGGGAGGCGGCTTGCGATTTTTCGCTGGATGACCAGACCGTTTCATCTCAGCATGCCAGGCTGGCCTACCGCAAACAACAGTGGTGGTTGGAGGATCTGGCTTCCACGAATGGGACATTCCTGAACGGTGATGCGGTGACTACCCCGGTGGTGATCACCCATGGGGATGAGCTGCGCCTGGGGCATATCGGGGTGAGGATAGAGATCGGCCAGAGTGAAAATCACCACTCTGGCTGAAGTTAAAGCACTGCGTTTGGAAGATTAACCCAATTGAATGATGTTATGGCGCGGGGGTGAAGCTGGTCAGCTGCATGCTGTCTGAAAAATCAATCTGGGAAACGTGGCTTATTCCTTCGCTTTTAACCATGCCCACATCGGGAGCCAACCAGGTGGAAACCGTATACGTGCCGGCCTCGATATGGAACGCGCTGACCTGAATGTGGATGGTGGCATCCACACGCAAGGCATTGAAGGTGCCGCCCGGGACGGATACGTTTTCAAATCCCACCGCGGTGTAATCGAAGACCAACCTGCCGTTCATGTTGAGCTGCTGAGACGTGGCTTCGAAATCAGCGGTCTGCTGCCAGGTATCACC
>JBGOYO010000389.1:0-3178 GCA_041479715.1 Anaerolineae bacterium | reverse complement strand
TCGGCGCTTGCGATTGGATAACGACAGATCAATGTGGGTCTGGTTTGAATATATTCTGGCATGGTTCTTCTCCTCAATTGAAATCGATTCGGTTTTCAGGCAGTGCCAGGATTTGCCTACCAGGCACTTGCAGGGCTGATTGCGTAATAATTCACTATGTAGTTATACCGAAAGGGGGTCACAACCACAAGCACCCATTGGTTACAATGTGGTTACAATATTTCCCCCTCATTAAATTGTTACAAGACGGTTACCGGCTAAAGCTGATTATTATGGGTGTTTAGCACGTATCCAGCATTGGGGATGGTTTCGATCAGGGAAGGGGCGCCAGCTTCTGTTTCCAGTTTGTTACGCAGGCGATATACCAGCTGTTTCAGCATTTCGTTGGTGGCTCCCTCCGGACCCCACACACGCAGGATCAAAGTGTCATTGTTGAGCACCCGGTCGGGATTCTGCATCAGAGCCCGCAGCAGGCGCGTCTCCAGATGGGTGAGGCGGACCGGTTCAGAGTCACCATTGCACACCTCACGCCTTTCGACATCGAAGGAGAGTGCGCCCGCCTGAAGAATTTCCTGTGGCTCCTTGACCGCCCGGCGCAACAATGCCCGAATGCGGGCGATCAGCTGACGGGGGCTGAACGGCTTGATAATGTATTCATCCGCTCCGGCCTCCAAAGCGGCAATGACGTTATCATCGGTATCACGCACGGTGAGCATGATGATGGGCACATCCGATTCGGTGCGGATGCGCGTGCAGACCTCCAACCCATCCAGGCGCGGCAATCCCCAATCCAGCACGATCAGGTCGGGTCGGTCCTTGGAAAACTGGGCAAGCGCGTTCAACCCGTCATGGGCATTGGCAACCTCAAAACCTGCCCGGCGGATGGCAAATGCCAGCACGTCCGACAGCGCCAGATCATCATCAACGACAAGTATCTTGGTCATAAGTTCTCCTTCTCTTCTGGAGGGTGAATGGGGATGGTAAACCAAACTTTAGCGCCTCCTTGAGGGAGGTTTCCTGCGCCGACCTGCCCGCCGTGCATCTCCACGATTGACTTAACCACCGACAGCCCCAAACCGATACCGTATTGGGTGTCCTGCGACTGATTGGCGGTAACAAAACGCTTGAACAGGTCAGCAAAGCGATCGGTGGGCAACCCAGGTCCATCATCAATGACAGCTACGTTCACCCAGTCGGTGTCCTGGGTGATTGTCAGCTCAATTTTCCCACCCATCGGGCTAAACTTGCTGGCATTCGAAAGTAGATTAACCAACACCTGGGTCTGCCGTTGGGCATCGGCCCATATCGTGGGCAGCTTGTCGGGCAGGGTCAATACAAGTTTCTGGTTCCGGCGCTTGAGCAAGGGTGACATTAAGTGAGCTGCATCCTGGACGACTCCCTGGAAATTGATTGGCCGTTTGTGAACCTGGAAACAGCCGGCTTCAATAGTCGTGCTTTGCAACAGATTCTCGACCAATGTCTGCAGATGCAGAGTGCTTAATTGAATGGTTTCCAACAATTCTTTCAGCTCATTGGGAGTCAGTATAGTCCCCTCCTCCACCAGAATCTCGGTGGTGGCAGCAATGCCCGATAAAGGGGTCCGGAATTCGTGGGCCACATTGGCTAGGAAGTTATACCGCAACCGGTTGACGGCCTCCTCTTCGGTGACATCACGGATGACGATCACGCGTTCAGAGCCATATCCAGTGGGAGGATTATCGTCCAAGGGGGAAACGGTGATGTAGAGCAGCAACGGCTTACCGTGTGCATCGAGCACATTCAAACGCTGTACAACCGGTCCATCAGTCTGTTTATGTAAAAGCTCACCCATGGTGGCAGTCTCGCCGGGAGCAGGCGGGAAAATATGCGTGTAATGGAGGCGTTCCACATCCCAGCTGTGATAACCCAGGATCTCCTCAGCATCCGGATTGAAAAAGGTGATGCGGTCGTTCTCATCTAAAGCGATGACTCCTTTGGGGAGCAGCGATAACAGCCGCTCAGCGTGTTTCATCTCGCGCTGGGTCACCGAAAGCATGTAGCGCAGCTGGCGTCGGGCAAGCTCAAAATGGCGGGATAATTGATCGATCTCGGGCACACCCGTGTCGATGGTGGTGGAAACGTCCAGGTTGCCCTGGCTGATCTGGTCGGCGGATTTACTAAGCTGCAGGAGGGGTCTGGTTATGGTGCGCGCTTGCCGGACCACCAGGTACGAGCCTACCAGCATTACTAGAAGGCTGAACCCGGCAGATATCAGGATGGTGTTGACCATGCCCTGGCGGATAGAATTGCCGGGAAGGGCCACTTCACTCAAGGCAACCACATTTCCAGATGAATCGGTCAGGGGCATCAAACCGACATAATAGGTCTGATCCAGGGCAGCGCCCATGGTACAGCAAGCCTGGCCGGTTTTCTCGACCGTGAGGGCTGATTGAGGGTCAAGCGACCAGCTTGGTGCAGCCGGAAGGCTGGTGGCGATGCGACGACCGTCGACGATCAGGCTTTGCGCCAGGCCGGATTGCTGCTCGAGGGTTTTCATGTAGTCTGACTTGAGTTCGCGGGCCACCAGAACATATCCGACCGGGGGATTCCCTTCGGCGGAGGATTGGATCTGGCTGATGCCTACGATAAAGAGGCGCGGCGGGTCACCCAGAGTAACAAAATCGGCCGCATACGGCTCGCGGCCTGTCAGGAATGCCTGCGGGGAAGGCAAACCTGTCAGCTGATCACCCGCCTGCAGGTCGGGAGTGATGACCTGGACGATATCAAGGTTCCCGCTTTCCTCTTTAAGCGAATCCAAGTAGGGAGCCATCCCGGCGACATCACCCTGTTGGATCAGGTTGTATAGGGTAGGCCGTCCGGCAATCAGCCCAGCAAGTTTTTTCAGCCGGGTTACTTCAGCAGTATACAGCCCGTTGGTGGCAGACTGTGCATCCTGGACGCGCAGCCAAACCTGATTTTCGATCTCCCGCCACATAGCAAAGTTGGTCGGTAAACCGATGAACACGATGATGGCGATCACGACCAACACGAGGTTCAGAATGAGCCGTTGTGACAGGTTCATCTGGTGGAAGCGCTGGCGAATGCCGTTTAATAGACGATGCATATCTGACCGCGGGATGGACGTAGTTAATTTTAACACAAAGTATCCGCCTATTCATGAGCGCGAAGTACGGCGGTC
>JBGOYO010000388.1:0-3185 GCA_041479715.1 Anaerolineae bacterium | reverse complement strand
GAACCGATTCTTTCCATCCCTGGGCAACCACGATGTGATCACAGATAATGGGAAACCGTATTTCGACTACTTCACCCTACCGGGCAATGAGCGTTATTATGATTTCACCTGGGGTCCGGTGCACCTGTTCGCCCTGGATGACATCGAGAGTGAGCCTGATGGGGTGGGAGTATCGTCGAAACAGGCGCAATGGCTCAAAGCAACTCTGGCAGGGTCAACATCAGCATGGAACATCGTCTATATGCATTACGCACCGTATTCGTCGGGGACACACGGCTCGACGGATTGGGCCAGGTGGCCGTATGCGGAATGGGGGGCAGATGCTGTGCTGGCAGGGCACGACCATACATATGAACGTCTTGAGGAGGGAGGGCTCGAGTATTTTGTCAATGGGTTGGGAGGCGCGGCGAGGTATGATTTTGTGGATATATTGCCGGGCAGCCTGGTGAGGTATAACAGCGATTACGGAGCGATGAAGGTGGAGGCGACGGAGACAGAGATCACGTTCGAGTTCATCACAAGGAACGGAGAGGTTGTGGACTCATACGAGATGGGGAAATAATAAAAAAGGTGATGCATGTTTCCACCCATCACCTCGCGTCTAGCATAAAACTGATTGACTCTTGCGAATAATAATAAACGCGGCTTGTCAACCGTTAGATTTTCCAATAATACTTGAACAAGTGATTACATTTAGGCCGCTACGGGCAACGTGACGCCAAGCAATTGCATCAAATCCTGGTTCATAATGGGGTCATCTTCCACAATTTTGCCATTAGACATACGATAATAGGTCAAACCTCGTAAAGAAAAGGCTTTACCGGATGGCTTGGAGCCCATGACTGAACCGGTAATAGTTCCAGCCATAGTGAAGCGCGCCACGACCTGGTCGCCTTCGGCCACCAAGTTTTCGATCGTAAAATGAAAGTCTGGAATAAGCGTTTTCATCAGACCACCAATTTGTTTGAGTGAATCAATGCCTTGTCCTGTCAATCGATTCACATAGTTGGGAGCGCAAATTTGGTCTACCAATGACACATTTCCTTGTTCAAGAATTTCTGTAATGAAACGTCGTACTAAGGCTTTATTTTCTTCAGTAGTCATATTTATTTCTCCTTGTTTGATGTGAGATAGATTTTAGTAATCCACCCTACAATCATTATACCACCAATAATTACCTTATTTATCCAATATAGTTCTTTATAAGAGTTTTCTCATTAAACAGAGAGGTTAGATGGTGGACAGATTTATGATGAAGAAGTAAAAGAATACCCCAAGTGTCACAAAGGTGCGCGAACACCACGCCTTACAGCGCCCTCTGACACAATGGTTTATTTAGATCTAAAACAGATAAAGCAAAAAAACAAGATTTTCCCGCACAGAAAGTGCGGTGAGTGTACCCTCCAATACAATGATCAGATGGGGACTGATTGAGGTAAAAATTGCTTGCAATGCAGCGAGGGAACGGCTAAAAGTACTTTCGCAGTATCAAAACTCATTTCTCCCTTGACGATTTTGCGAAAATAATGGTAAACTCGACAAGTTGTTAATACTACACTAATAAAAGGTAAGAGGCGATACATGAGCGATCTCATCAAGCGAATCTATGAAGTGCGGACAGTCGCTGCTAGCGGCGGACTTGCCGTGCCTTCGCGGAGCGCGCCTATCGCTCGTTAGGTTAGATGGATTGAATCTTACGACCACGGTGTGCTCCAAGCCCCGTGGTCGTTTTGGTTTATTTAAGACGTAATGGATTTGACCGGTCACGGGGACCCTCTCCGTGACCGGTTTTTGTTTGGTGGGTATTTGGGCGAAGCATCCACCAGCTAAATGATCAAGAAAAGAAATATTGGGTAATGGATGCTTCGCCCCAACAAGCAAGGAGATCAAAATGTTGGATGCAATACAGGTACAGGATGCATATAAAAAGTTCGGAAAAGACAGCCACCCGCTGTGGAAGCGGAATAACGTTCCTGCCGGGACCGGCAAGACGGTCAAGGTGGCGGTAGACCACGTCTCCTTCTCGGTGCATGAGGCGGAGATCTTTGGCGTGCTTGGACCGAACGGCTCGGGAAAATCCACACTCATCCGCCTGATTGCCACGCTGCTGCTGCCTGACGCAGGCTCAATCACGGTCTTCGGGCATGATGTGGTGCACCAGCCGATGCAGGTCCAACGGTTGATCAACCGTGTCTCAGTGGAAGCCAGCTTTTTCAAGAAGCTGTCACCGATGGAGAACCTTCTGTATGGGGCCCGCCTGTATGGGATGGAGGGTAAGGAAACCCGCCGAAAAGTGGTAGAGATCCTTACCCGCCTGGGCCTTGAGAAGAACAGCATTGGGCAGCCGATGGAGGAAATGTCACGTGGTATGCAGCAGAAAGTTGCGATCGCACGCGCTCTGCTATCACAGCCCAGGCTATTGCTGCTGGATGAGCCCACCACCGGACTGGACCCGCGCTCCAAGCACGAGGTGCAGGCGGTGATCCGTGAGCTGAATGAGCAGCACGGCACCACCATCGTGCTTACCACACACGACATGGGTGAAGCGGAGGCGTTATGCCACCGCATCGCTATTGTGGATAACGGCAAGATCGTGGCACTGGATACCCCTGAGGCGCTCAAGAAGCTGATCCCGCGCAACGGGCATGAGCCGACGCTGGAGGATGTGTTCTTGGAATTGACCGGGAATAAGCTGGTATCGGAGGAGGAAGAGGAGGGATGAGATGTTACGCACAAGAGATAATACTGGCGATGAGCACAGCCGGGAACGGAGTAGTTTCCATCCGGCAGTGAAGTCAGTGCTGAGAAGTGCCTGGGAACTGTTTAAGGTGTTCGTGATCAACGCCCGCGATGTTTTAGGCTCGGGGCGGATCAATTTGTAAGATTATGGACTGCGGTACCCCCTCCCACCTTCCTCGGAAGGAAGCTGCCATCCATCAGCGATCAGCTTTGATCTTCATGGGTATCTTGCGGGAGGAATGGCTAGCGCAGGATAGTGGTTAGAGTGTTTGGAGTAATTGAAATGTCTACATTAGTGAATGAATTCAGAGCAACTTACGCGTTCATGGAACGCAACGCCAACCTGGTGAAGCGATATTGGTCGTGGGAATTGGTGTGGATCACCTATTCCATCGCCAACAGCCTGTCGGTTAGCTTCATCGGTCTGGGCATGGAGAAGATCGGTG
>JBGOYO010000387.1:0-3188 GCA_041479715.1 Anaerolineae bacterium | reverse complement strand
GTCAGTGGGGCTTGTCACCTTTATAAATGCTTCGCTCATTACTCGCAACCGCATGCATCACCTGATCTGGGTGATAGGAGGAGCTAGGATGCGGGAAATATTGCTTAGCAAAGAGCAGATGCTTACCATACTTAGACGAACACCGACTCGCATTGCGACGCTTACCGACGGTTTGGCACCAGATCAGCTGGATGCCAACCCTGCTTTCGGCGGATGGTCCGCAAATGAAGTGCTTGCCCATCTGCGTGCGTGTTGTGACGTTTGCAGCAGCAATACATATGAGGATACTCACCCAGGATAAGGAGGCAGTTCGGGGCATCAATCCACGTGGCTGGATCAAGAAGACGGACTCTCTCGAATATAAATTTCAAGCCAACCTGAGTGCATTTTCCACTCAACGTGCTGATCTAATGGATGTATTGGAATCGTTGCGGCCCGAAGACTGGTTACGTATGCTGACAGACATATCTTTGGAAGGACAGTCATTCGAGCGGACCGTGCTTCATTCGGATGGGGTAATTTCAACCATCAAGCGCTATATTCACCTGAATATTCATAACGGAAAAACTTATAGTAATATATCAATATGTTCAGAGAGGTAAGATCGATACTAGATCATACCGTACCAACGAGGGCGCTTATACTTGAATGTTGACCTGCGAATTGCTCGTGTGTAATAGAGCTCTTGTTCTCGGTGCCCATAGTCTATTGTCCGGTGTGGACTAAGTATATTCTAGGCATGATTGTTGCATTCATCTAATATACCCGCCTATATCTGAACCGCTGGTGGGTGTTAGATTTTAATGATTCCCGCAAGGAGCTGATCGGATGCCCCCAAAATCTGTTCCAGTAAATACGGGCAGCAATTCTGACAATCGAATAAAGGCTGAAAAAAAACCCAAGAGAATTAAATTAACCGTTGGAGCGCGTTACCGCGCCCTGGTGGAACAAGTCCCTGCCATCGTTTATACTGATTCGGCAGAAAAAATGTATCAGACTCTCTATATCAACCCACAGCTCAAAACAATTACTGGTTATGATCCAGAGGAGTGGATTGCTGATAACGAGTTGTGGTACAAAATGATCTTCCCAGATGATCGCGAACGCGTAATGAAAGAATACACGCGCAGCTATGCAGCCAAGGAACCATCCATCTCGGAATACAGGATCATTACACGCGATGGTAGGATCATCTGGGTTAATGATGAAACAAGATTGATCCGCGATCGGAAGAATAAACCCTTGTTTTGGCAAGGGGTCATGATCGATATAACCGCGTGGAAGCAGGCGGAAGAGGAAATCCATAGAACACAAGAACGGATGGAGATGTTAGTCACCTCAAGTACGGTGATGTTGTACACGTGTAATGCATTTGGTGACTTTGATGCTACATTCGTAAGCGATAATATCTATTCTATTACGGGTTACACAAAGGAAGAATTTCTTTCTAAAGGATTTTGGGCCAACCACATTCACCCCGAAGATGCGCCAAAAGTGTTTGAAAATCTAGCAACTCTATTCATGCATGACTATCATAAGCATGAATATCGATTTATGTTTAAAGACGGAATGTACCATTGGATGTACGATGAATTGAAATTATTTAAAGATAATCGTGGAAATCCACTAGAAATATTTGGTACCTGGTCTGATATCACTGCTCGCAAGCAGGCAGAGGAAGCCCTCAGCCAGAGCGAGGATAAATTTAAATACGTTTTTGACTATTCTAATGTTGGCAAGTCAATCACCTCGCTCGAAGGTGATATCCATGTGAACAAGGCGTTCTGCGATATGCTGGGCTATACCCTGGAAGAACTCCAGGGAAAAAGGTGGCAGGATATTACTCATCCCGATGACATTGAGGTATGTCAGAGAAAGATTGATTCCATCCTTTCTGGTGAAAAGGAAACAGCACGCTTCACCAAAAGATACCTTCAGAAAAATGGCTCAATTGTGTGGACAGATGTCAATACATCGCTGCGTAGGGATAATCAGGGCAAACCGCTTTATTTTATATCTGCCGAAATCGATATCACCGAGCGCGTTCAGGCGGAACGGGTGCGGGAGGTGTTATATACCATTTCCCAGGCGGCGGTCACCGAGAATCTCGAAGACCTTTATCTCACCATCCATCGCGCCCTCGGTAATTTAATGCCGGTTGAGAACTTCTACATCGCGTTATACGACTCAGATGCTGACCTGATCAGTTTTCCATATTGTGTGGATCAACATGATGAATACGACCCTCCAAGAAAACCAGCCCATGGATTGACCGAATATGTGCTCCGCATCGGTCGTCCCTTGCTAGTTGATCGGCCCGCGTTTGCACAACTTGTCGAGCGAGGAGAAGTGGAGCTGGTTGGTGCTGATTCAGTGGATTGGCTAGGAGTACCACTGAAAATGGGGGATAAGATTTTCGGTGTGATCGCTGTTCAAAGTTACACTGAGCAAGTGCGGTTTAGTTATGCAGATATGGAAATGCTGGAGTTTGTCTCCGCTCAAATAACGCCCGCAATCGAGCGCAAGCAAGCAGAGGCGGTGCTACGTGCAAGTGAGGCTAAATACCGCGCCCTGGTGGATACATCTCCAGATGGCATTACCCTGTCTGACCTGGAAGGCAAACTGGTGTTATGCAATCAGCAAACCATGCGTTTACATGGCTTCGATAATCTAAAAGCGATGAACGGTATCAATGTCTTTGAATTGATTGCTCCGGAAGATCGACAATTAGCAGTGAAGAATGCTCAAAAGACGCTCGAAGAGGGTCAGGTTACAAACATTGAGTACACGATGTTGCGGAAGGATGGCAGCCGTTTTCCCGCTGAGCTCAGTGCAGCCCTGATCTGCGATAAAGATGGCGCACCTGCAAACTTTATTGCTATCACTCGAGATGTCACAGAGCGGTTCAAAGCAATAGAGGCGGAGAAGCGGCTTTTACAATTAAAGGAAGAATTCATAGCCAGTTTATCCCATGACCTGCGAACTCCTATATTCAGCCTGATTGGATATTTAGACCTGCTGCGCAACGGGAAAGTGAAGGATCCTGATGTACAGAATGAATTCCTGACTCGGGCATCTAAAGATGTAGATCGCCTTAAGGTGTTGGTGAACGAATTGTTAGATACTTCTCGATTGGAAAGCAGCTTTTTGGTGTTGAATTGGGAGAAAGTCGATCTGAGCGCGCTGAT
>JBGOYO010000386.1:0-3208 GCA_041479715.1 Anaerolineae bacterium | reverse complement strand
TCCTGATATTGTAGTTGTCTCTCTCCCTGAACCAAGCAAATGTATCCCTGGTTTCATGTTGATCGGGAAAACCTCGCCAGACGCTTCACTATAAGTTCCCGGCATGAGAATGACGGTATCTCCAGAGGCAGCTTTGTCAAGTGCTGCAGTTATCGTGGCGCAAGCCGTACCAGGGCTTAAACAATCATTTGAATCATTACCTCCAGGAGCTACATACCACAAACTGGCAGCAGAGGCGCGTTGCCGCGTTGATGGAAGTGTTATGAAAACGCCACACATTAAGAGAGCAGTGACCAAAACCAAGGTATATGTATTTGTCTTCATACGATTCTCCTCTTAGTCCCAATGATCGAAATAATGCTTATTATTGGATATCACATTCTCAGAATTTGTTGGTAGTTCCTTCTCAGGCGACTACCGAAACTGTCAGATTACCGATTACACCAATAAAACAATATCAAACCCACCCAAAGTAATTAAGCAATTTATTCATTCTGCCTGGCATTCAAAATTCCAGGCTACATGCCGAGTCTACATTCAAGAGTAGTATATGTCCGAATGTGAGTAACTGCAAATATTGTAAATACTCACCCATCGCCCTTTTCCCATTCCCAAAAATTTCAGAAAGGGGGAAAAAGGCTGGATAATAAGATTCCGCAGGGAAAACTTCCTGCGGTCTCCTATTTGTCGATTATTCAACATTCAAATATTGGTAATTGATGTAAATAGATTAATAAGTGAGTAATTACCTTGACAAACTAGAACATATGTACTATTATACTATATCTTTCATAAACATTTTTCTCAAGATTAGGGTCTAGTTGCCCAAGCGTCAGAATCGAGTGAACTTCTCGATAACAAATCGCCTAATCGCCTAATCGCCTAATCGCCTAATCGCCTAATCGCCTGGTCTCCTGATTACCCTGCTCAATAGAGGATTTGTTTCGATTTATTTTTTTTGAGGTTCAATTCCCCTCGGCAGCCAGTTCGACCACCTCTATCCCCCCTCGGCTGCGGTGCACCAGGTAAATGCCCACCAACACCACAATGCCTCCCATCCACTGCTCCGTGCGCAGCGCCTCCCCTAATAATGGGATCGCCAATAAAGCCGTGACTACTGGCTGCCCGATCATCGTGGGTGAGACCACCGACGCCGGCAGGTGGCCCAGCGCATATACGATGGCAAGATAACCTCCCACCTGTGAGACCAATGCCGCCCCGATGAATGCCAGGTAGGATTGGGCTGGATACCCGGTGAGCGGCATCCTCAGCCCCAGGGTGATCGCCAGCAGGGTGATTGCGGCGATGACGTCGACCAGCCACACATACGAGAGCGTATCCAGCTTCTGCCGGCCGCGTTCGGTGACGATGAAGTAGCCGGCATAAAACACCCCTGCTGTCATCGCCATCAGGTCGCCTAAACCGATCGACGGGTGCCTGATGAAATCACTTCCTAGAACGATCACTGCTCCCCCCATTGCTAATGCCAGCCCCACCCAAAACAGCCCCTTCAGCTTCTCACGGAAGATCAGCCATGCGAAAAGCGCAACCCATAGTGGTGCTGTGTTACCCAGCAGCGTTGCGTTGGCTGCTGAAGTGTAGCGCAGCGAGGAGTTCCATGTACCATGGTCGAGAGCAGTGAAGATCCCACCCAGGAGGGGGAACACCAAGATCGCTTTGGGGAACTTGATACCATACTTATACTGGCGATACACGAATGCCGGCAGCAGGATGATCGCCGCCAGCCCGATGCGGTAAAACCCGATCACGGGTCCCGGCGCATTCGCCCACTTGCCCCACATGGCTGAAAAGCTCAGGCAAATAATCCCGACGATCAATGCAAGGTAAGGAAGGATGGGTCGTTTGGTTGGCATATCGTCAGTCGGGTAATAAGGGCTCGGTTATTTTCTCTTTCCTGGCAAGCCATTCTATCATGCGTCGGACAAGGCGGTTTAATAATTCTTATCCAACCTTCAGGTTTATGCTCTCAAATTCCGTTATACTACGGCAGCATTTCATACATTATCCTTCATGAAAGGGTTTTAAATATGCCCAAACTTACTCGGAACTCTCGTCTGGTCCTCACCGCCATCTTATTTTTGTCGCTCGTCAGCCTTGCCTGTGGGATATCCATCCCACGCCTTAATTCCGTCCAATCGATCCCTACGATACAGGCTGTGCCGGTTAACCCTGCCCCAGGCAGTTCCTCGGTGGCTGATATCTCCAGCGACGACCAGGTGGTGATCGACCTGTATGCCCGCCTCAATCCATCCGTGGTTAATATTAGCATTTACCAGACCCAAAATGGCGCGCTGATCCTTGCCGGTCAGGCTTCCGGTTTTGTCTACGACAGCCAGGGTGATATCGTCACCAATCAGCATGTGGTGGATGGGGCGGATTCGATTGAGATCACCTTCTCAGATGGGCTCATTCGCACCGCCTCCCTGGTCGCTCAGGATTTGTACAGCGACCTGGCGGTGGTAAAGGTTGAGCTTCCAGCCGGCGTTAATCCCATCCCGATGGGGACGATGGACCAGCTGGCGGTTGGCCAGTCAGTGATTGCCATTGGCAATCCCTTTGGACTGGAGGGAACCTTAACGCGTGGTGTGATCAGTGCTCTCGGTCGCACCATTCCCACCAACACCGCTTACTCCATCCCACAAGCCATCCAAACCGATGCTGCCATCAATCCCGGCAATTCAGGCGGACCGTTGCTGAACCTTAGTGGCGAGGTCGTCGGCGTCAATGCCCAGATCGAGACTTCCGGCGCCAGCGGAAGCAACCTGGGCGTTGGTTTTGCCATCCCGGTCAGTATCATGCAGCGCGTGATTCCCGCTCTGATTGAGTCCGGTCATTATGATTGGTCGTGGTTGGGGGTTTCCGGCTACACCGTAGACCCGTCCCTGGTTAAAGCCATGAGCTTGCCAGTTGAGCAGGGTGCCTATGTCTCATCGGTCACCACCGCTAGTCCGGCTGAAGCCGCCGGTTTGAAAGGCACCACCGAGACCATCACGCAGGATGGCCGCAGTGTTGAGATCGGCGGAGATGTGATTACCGCTGTAGACGGGCAGCCGGTGAAAACCTTTGACGATTTACTGGTTTATCTTTCACTACAGACTTCCCCCGGTCAGGAAATTACGCTGTCAATCCTGCGCAACGGCCAATACCAGGATGTAAAAGTAACCCTTGGCACCCGGCCGCCACAATA
>JBGOYO010000385.1:0-3222 GCA_041479715.1 Anaerolineae bacterium | reverse complement strand
CGGCACGATCATCTCTTCAGCGGAGAGGCCGCCGTGGCGACCGATGAGGGGGTTCTCTTTATCAGCCCACCACAGGTAAGCATCGTCGTGGGCGGCTACGATCAGGTCACCCAGGCGGTCAGCCAGGCGCGGGTGGGGTGTACCGGGTCCGAACAGACCATGCTCAACAGCTTCAGCTGGGTCGATGAACGAAAACTGACCGGGCCAGGTCTGGTCGAAGTAGCTGCGGACCTGCTCGGTCTGACCGGGGCGGATGAACAGGTAAATCAGGCGGTTTTCACCGGTAGGCAGGATGTGTAGCAGGCGGGTGAGGTCAGGGTGGTTACGCAGGTCATAGCGGGCTGACTTCTGGGTGGCGATCATGCCATGGTCAGCAGTCAGTAGGACGAGGGTACCTTCTCTTGTGGCAGGGGAGAGTTTATCCAGGAACTGCTGCTCGAACGCCCAGCTAAAATCACCAAATTCCGCCGCAGTGCGCTCGTCATCCGGGTGATAGTAATGGGAGAAATGGTCGATCTGACCGGTGTAGACCCAGAAATACTGTTTCTGGCTGGGGTTGGATTCCATCAGGTGGCGCAGGTTGACCCATAGCTCGGCTGAGGTGAAGAAGCCGTGCAAGTTCACATCCTTGAAGTACATCTGTGATAACCCTGAGTGGATAATGCTGCGGTGCTGAAGGGCATAGCTGCGAACGCCGGAAGAAAACAGATGAGTCCCCAGGGTGGGCAGATCCAGGAACTGCTCGGGGCTGAAGCCGGCCCTGACGAGACTGCCGGCATCATTACCGAAACTCATCGGCGAGTGGGTGATCATATTGCTGACCATTCCATATTCCTTCAGCCATAGCTCGTAACCGACGATGCCATGCTCGGCGGGACTGCGCCCGGTCCACAGAGAGGTGAGGGCGGAGGCAGTGGTGGAAGGAGCGATCGAGGTGATGGCGGCGAGCCTGCCCTGCTCGGCGAGGCGCGACCAGACCGGGGCGGTGCCATCCGTCATCCAGCGCTGCAACCGGTCGAGCGATAGGGCATCCACCAGCACCAGGATGACCCGGCGAACGCTGTCGGAGGCTGCGACAACCAGCTCGGGTCGTAGGGGAACAGCACCCAATGGACCAGCACCCAGGGATTGGCAAATGCTAGAGGGCAGGTTGAGGATTGAACCACCCTGGTAATCGGGATGGACGAAGTTATTGCTCAAAGAAAGTCCGGGAATCCGGAAATCTTTGATGCGGGGAAGGTTGCTTTGTGTGACGTCGGTCATAGCTTGGTGTGGATGAAAAGTGAGAGGTACTTTTTGATATAATCACCTGACTGGAGAACTGAGTGCAACTATTTTCGGGCCCCGATCAAGCGTTGAAGCGTAATCTTACCTTATTATATGGCATTACTCTAGGGTTGGCGCTGCTCCTGGCAATCCTGGCGATCAGCTTTCCGGGCAAAAGGATTGCTGACTCTACCGCGATCACCCAGACGGCGTTGCCGCAAACGACACCCCAAACCCAAAGCACCGCCGAAGTACACAGCCTAAGCAAGCCGACCCCTGTACCAGCCATCCCGCCAACACCGAACGAGGAGACGCCTTCACCCCTGGGTGTGACCAGTGCAGACCTGCGTGGAGTGCAGGTGAGGCTATGGCAGCCCTGGGCCACTCAAACAGGTACTGCGTTGCAGACAATGGTGGATGAGTTCAACCGTACCAACCAATGGGGCATCCAGGTGAGTGTTAACTCTTATGAAGGTTTTGGCAGGCTGGATGAGGCGGTGGAATCGGCCATCATCTCGGGTACGCTGCCGGACGTGCTGATTGATTACGGCTACCAGGCACAGCACTGGGATGGAAACAGCATACTAACCGACCTAACACCGTATGTAAATGACCCGGTGTGGGGACTTTCGAGTGGGGAGCAGTCTGACTTTTTCCCGGGTTTTTGGGCGGAAGACGGAGTAAAAGCTCCGAGCTCTGACCAGGTAAAGCGCCTGGGAATCCCATTTTACCGTTCAGCGTACGTGTTATTCTACAACCAGAGCTGGGCTCGAGAGCTCGGCTACTCCAACCCACCCACGACCCCATACGAATTCACAACCCAGGCGTGCGCGGCAGCCAAAGCCGTGACTGCACAGGGTGGTAAAACTGACCAGAACACAGGCGGCTGGCTGATCACACCCCAACCCGGGGCACTCGCCGGCTGGATCTATGCCTTCGGTGGAGGGATCATTAATCCGGACGGGGAGGGATATTTATTCAACACAGCGCAAACCATGCAGGCATTTAAAACCATCAAGGATATGGTGGAAAGAGGCTGCGCATGGTCTGATAATGGAGTTAACCCGCAGGATGAATTTGCTACGCGGCAGGCTTTATTCGTAGTGGGAAGCTTGTTTGACATTCCCGCCCAACAAGAGGCATTAACGCAGGCTGGCAGCACAGATACATGGGCAGTGATCCCATTCCCATCCCGCAGCCAGGCGGTAGTGGATACTTACGGTCCTTCCCTGCTGATTACGAGGTCGACACCTGCCAGGCAGCTGGCGGCGTGGCTGGTTACTGAATGGCTAGTTTATCCACCCAACCAGACCGAATGGGTGAGTGAGCTCGAAGTATACCCAACGCGGCAAAGCACTCTGAGCTACCTGGATCAGACCTCAAACCACAATCCGCAGTGGAACCAGGCATTATCGTTATTACCGGTGGCGCGCGGTGAGCCGAGCCTGGCTTCATGGAGTGTGATGCGTTGGGCGCTCAATGATGCCATGACCCAGCTGATTGACCCGAAGGTCACCAGTGAGCAAATCCCGGCAATATTGGAAAACCTGGACGTAGTAGCAGCGGAAATTTACAGCCAGGTGCGTTGATGGCAGACCTGCCCCTCGTAACGATCTACACAGACGGAGCATGTGAGCCCAACCCTGGACCAGGTGGGTGGGCCGCCCTGCTGCTGTTTGGCAGGCACGAGAAGGAACTGGTTGGGTCTGAGGCGAATACAACCAATAACCGCATGGAGCTGACCGCGGCAGTCCAGGCTTTGAAGGCGCTTAGTGAGCCATGCCGGGTGGACCTCTACACCGATTCTGAGTACCTGCGCAGGGGGATTACGGAGTGGCTACCCGATTGGCGCAGGCGGGGTTGGAAGCGGAAGAGCGGCAAGCTGGCGAATATCGACTTATGGCAAGCCCTGGATGCAAGCCTGAAAGCCCACAATATATCCTGGAACTGGGTGCG
>JBGOYO010000384.1:0-3223 GCA_041479715.1 Anaerolineae bacterium | reverse complement strand
TATAGCCAAGTACACGAACCCTTCTCCCAGGCGAATGTATGTGATATCCGAGACCCACACCAGTTCTGGAGCAGCCACGATCAAGTCCTTGACCAGGTTCGGATAACGAGGATAGGGGTGATCGCTGTTGGTCGTACGCCATTTTCTGCGCTTGACCGGTTGCAATAGGTTCAATTTGCGCATCAGGCGTTGGATGCGCTTGCGATTGTAGTGATACCGGTAGGGTGAACGACGCAACTGGTGGGTAATTCTCCGCGTCCCGTAGGTGGGAAACTGACCCGCCACCGTTTTGAGATTACCTTCCAAGTAGCTCTCGTCTGCCTTCCGGCTTTGGTAGTAGAAACTGCTGCGGGGCAGGTCAACCAGTTGGCAGGCCAGCTCTACCGGATACTTATGCCACTCAACCAAACCTTGCACGATCACTCGCTGTTCTTGGGTATGGAGTCCGAATATCTCAATACTTTTTTTGCCATGTCCAACTGCATGGTCAGTCGTCCGACCATCCGCTCCAATTCAGCAATGCGTTCCTGGTCGTGGTGGTCGTTTTGCGGTTGCTCAAAGATCTGTGTAGCTCGCTCGAGAAATTCCTGTTTCCAGCGGGAAAGAACGGTATCCTTGATACCATATTCACGACTTGCCTGCATCAGGCCTTTTTCGCCAGATATCAGCTCTAAGATCACGCGAACCTTATACTCGGGACTGAAGATACGCCGTTTTGTCATCAGGACCTCTTTTCTGGATTTTACTACCCCTAAGGTCTGTGTCCAGTTTTTGGGGTCCATTACACATCCTTGATCTCCTCCAATACTTACAATATTGCAAGGTGATTTTTGACCCCTTTGTGGTTTGAATATCCTTTCACAATTGCTCAAATATTTAATTTGTGCTAAACTGAATACACGTATCCGAATTCACATTGAGGAGAGGCAGCCATGGCAGATAAAATCCTGGTCGTCGATGACGATCCTGATACCGTCAAGTTCATCAACATCATGTTGAGCCGCCTGGGTTACCAGGTGGTTGCCGCCACCTCTGGCATGGAAGCCCTCGAACGTGTGCAGGTCGAACACCCCGACCTGATCATCCTCGACGTAATGATGCCGGGGATGGATGGATATGAGGTCAGCCGTAACCTGCGCCGCAACCCCAAGACCGCCACCACGCCTATTCTCATGTTCACCGCCAAGACCACCATCGAGGATAAGCTTGCCGGATACGATGCCGGTGTTAACCTTTACCTAACCAAGCCTATCCATCCCATCGACTTGCAGGCCAATATCCGCAACCTGCTAACCCAAAGACTAGCCAAGGCTGAAGCCACAGGCGACCACGGTTATGTGGTAGGAGTGCTTTCTGCCACAGGGGGTGCCGGTGTTTCCACGGTTGCCCTCAACCTGGCAATCACCTATGCCAAGAAATACAACGTCAAAGTCATCGCCGCAGAGATGAAACCCGGGCAAGGTTCGTGGGCGCTGGACTTAAACCTGACCGAGCCGGTCGGGCTAACCAATCTGCTGGGGATGGAGCTGCCTGATATCACCATGGAAGCTGTCTCCAAGGAGCTCATCCAGACCAACTTTGGCATCAGGGTACTGTCTGCCACCAACCAAACGGAAAATGTGGAATATGCGGCTGCCACCCCACAGTTGGAAGCTGTGTTGGGGTTTTTGATCAACCTGGCTCCTGTGATTGTGCTGGACATTGGCACCAGCTTCCATCCAGGCTTCAACGCCATCTTGAATAAATGCGATGAGCTGATCATGGTGGTCGAGCCCCAACCTGTGCCTATCAAACGCTCAAAGCTGCTCGCGAGTGAGCTGCACCTCAAGGGGTTCGGCAGCATGAAAACGATGAGCACGGTTCTGGTCAACCGCACACGTTCAGATATCGTGCTCAATATCAGCCAGGTGGAGCAAATCCTGGGTTATCCGGCAGTGATGGGCTTCCCTCCGGTGGTGGAGCAGGCTTACCGTGCATCCGAACGAGCTATTCCGCTGGTCACCGTTCAACCTGACGGGATCATCGCCATGCAGTTCAATACCCTGGCGAGCCAGATCAACGAGCGGATACCTTCCCATTAATTTAACTACTCACCCATCCCCCCTTACCCCCCTTGCCTGTCAGTGAGGGGGGAATTAAGTTTAAAAATAGGGTGGGGGCGTGAGTAAATTTCATTAAACTTAGATCTCTGTAGTACAATCCATCGTTAATATTGTAGATTTACGATTCGCTTCGATGCAGGGGAGTAATCACATGGAACCGTCTTTTCGCATTGAACATGACACGCTAGGGGATGTAAGTGTACCTGCCCAAGCCCTCTATGGGGCTCAAACCCAACGTGCGGTGATTAACTTCAATATTTCCGGGTTTAAGCCCTGGCGGGCGTTCATCTGGTCGATGGCGGTCATCAAGCGGGCAGCTGCTGAGACCAACCGCGACTTGGGACAGCTCGATGCTGAAAAAGCCGCTGCGATCATCACTGCTGCCCAGGAGGTCATCGACGGCAGATGGGATGACCAGTTCGTGGTGGACCCCTTCCAGGCGGGGGCGGGCACCAGCCACAATATGAACATGAATGAAGTCATCGCCAACCGTGCCACCATCCTGTTGGGCGGAAAGCTGGGTCAGTACCTGGTTAATCCAAATGACCACGTGAATATGTCACAATCGACGAATGACACCATCCCTACAGCCATCCGCCTGGGCTGCCTGTGGCGCTTGGATGAGCTGCTTAAAGCTGCGGATGGGCTTTCAGATGCTTTAGGTCAAAAAGCGCAGGAATTCGATGATATTGTCAAATCGGGCCGTACTCACCTGCAAGATGCCGTCCCAGTGCGCCTCGGGCAGGAATTTGGGGGCTATGCCACGGCCGTCAAACGTGATTCAGAGCGCATCAAGGGCGCAGCGGAGGGTCTGCGCTGTTTAGGGATCGGCGGCACTGCCACAGGCACCGGCTTGAATGCTCACCCGGAATATGCCGCCCGTATGGTGCGGCGGATTTCAGAGCTTACCGGCCTCAGCTTATCTGGCTCGAATAACCTGTTTGAATCAATGCAGTCGATGGCGGATGCAACCAGCTTCTCTAGCTCAATGCGCACACTGGCGATCACCCTCACTCGCATTGCCAATGATTTCCGCCTGCTGGCCTCCGGTCCGTCCACCGGCCTGGATGAGCTTCTCCTTCCCGCGATGCAACCCGGCTCAAGCATCATGCCGGGCAAAG
>JBGOYO010000383.1:0-3227 GCA_041479715.1 Anaerolineae bacterium | reverse complement strand
ATGAGCGTCATGGTCACCGGTAACACCTACCGCTTTATATCGCCATACTTTGAATGCCAGGATCTTGGACTGATTGACGTAAAAGGGATGGCGAAGCAAGTGCGGGTGTACGAAGTGCAGGAAGCCCGCTCTGTCTTGGGCCGGACGAGAGGTTTTACCGAGCTGGAAAGCCCGATGGTTGATCGTAACGATGAGCTGGCAACCCTGCTGCATGCCTGTGAGGCAGTCCAGGCTGGTCTGGGACGGGCAGTGCTCATCAGCGGAGAGCCAGGTCTGGGTAAAACAAGATTAATGCAGGAATGGAAAATAGCCGCTGAGGCCAAAAACATAGCCCTTTCTAAAAGCCAGTCTGGCAATCAACCAGCTGCCGGGAAATGGCTGGTAGGGAGGTGTGTATCCTACCGAAAAGGCCTTGCCTATCAGCTGCTGATCGACCTATTAAGAAATATGATTGGTGTAACCAATGGCAGTGATGAACCGGAAACCCGGGCTGCGTTACAGTCATATCTAAAAAAGTTGTTCGGCGTTCTGCCGTTGGATGTATATCCCTTCCTGGGTCACTTGCTAACGCTTAAGTTGGAAGGTGACGCACTCCAGCGCACGCAAATAACCGATCCTCAGGCATTACAGACGCAATACTTGCTGGCGATGCAGTTTTTGCTCGAAGAGCTTATGAAGCATAATCCGGTGATATTAGTATTGGAGGACTTACACTGGGCGGATGGCTCATCCACTGAGCTGTTTACAAAGCTATTATCCTTGGTATCAAAAGGTCCTATTCTCTTTTGCCTGGTGACAAGGTTGGAAAGGGAATCTGCCGGCTGGAAACTTGTGAACGCAGCACGTGAGCTCCTGGGTGGCAGCTTAACGGAAGTCAATTTGCAGAACCTATCTGTAGAGGACAGCCGCTCACTGGTGTCGAACCTGTTGGAAGTCGAAACCCTCACTGAAAGGGTGCGGGCATTAATCCTTGAAAAGGCCGAAGGGAACCCGTTGTATATGGAAGAGCTCATCCGCATGCTGATCGATCGAGGGGTGATCATCCATAAAGGTGGCAGCTGGGTTGCTCAGCAGGAGATTTCTGATCGCGATATCCCCGACAACCTGCAGGGATTGCTCCTGGCGCGCATTGATCGGCTGCCGCCTGAGGCACGCTATACATTATTGGTGGCCTCAGTGATTGGAAGGAACTTCCCAGTGAAGGTTTTATCGAGGGTCATCGAAGGAGTTAGAGATGAGTTTGTTCAGTAGCCTGAGCACATTGGAAACCGCAGGATTGATCCAGGTGGCAAAAGTGGAACCTGACCTGGAATATCTTTTCAGCCACTCCATGGTTCAGGATGCTGCATATGCCTCGCTGTTGGAACGCGACCGGAAGCGGCTGCATCTGGCGGTGGGTGATGCCATCGAGAGTCTGTATCCCGACCGGAAGCAAGAGCTGGCAGCTATCCTGGGCTATCACTTCAAAGAGGCTGGAGAAGATGACCGCGCATTATATTATTTCCTTATCGCCGGCAATGAATCCCTGGCGGTTTATGCCAACCAGGAAGCCGAGATCCAATACCACAGTGCCTTGGAACTGAGCTGTTGTAGCGAGCCTCAAATCGCCTTGCTTTATGCCGGTCTGGCGGAAGCGCTTTACCGCCAGAACCGTTTTGCCGAATCGATTGAAGCATATTTCGAGGGCATCAATGTTTACAAGTCAGAAGGTGATAGCGATGGCGTTGCCAGGTTATATGCCCGCCTGGCACGCGTGGAATGGTATTCAGGCCACCGCCCGGACGGTTTACGTATCTGCCTGCAGGGGTTGGAGCTGGTGAAAGATGCCCCCGACAGCCTGGGTAAGGCAACCTTGATCCATGAGACGGCGCGGGCGTACTATTTTAATGGCAATTCAGATAAAGCCCTCCCATTATGCCGGCAGGCACTTGCTTTGGCAGAACAGCTCGGGGCGGTACCCGAACAGGCGGATGCACTTGCAACCTTGGGTATCCTGGCGGGAGTTGAACCTGAGGAATCATTGGTGGTGTTGCGTAAAGCTGTTAACTTGGCTGAAGCCAACGGGCTGCTAAATGTTGCGATGCGAGCCCACATCAACCTTGGCACGATGACCCGGGCTTGGCTGGCAGATAATGAAACCGCGTTACAACATTTCCGTCGGGCCGCAGAACTCGGCAAGCTACGCGGCGTAGTATCAGAAGAGGTACTGGGTCTTTCGAGTTATATCAGCTGTTTGTTCACCCCTGGCAGGCTTGATGAGTTAGAAGCTGAGCTGCCCGGTCTGGAAGCGCTGATACAGCAAATCCCAAATCCGGCTCCCATGATGATCACCGTCAAATTTATCAAAGCGGTATTGATAAGCTTTAAAGGTGATTGGGACAGCGCAATTTCCAGTTTATGGGATTGTCTGCAGGAGTACCGACAGGAACAAAATCAAGAATCAGTTATATCCATGCTAGACGAGCTCTCCTGGTTGATCTTGGAGAAGAATCGATGGGGAGAACCAACCGATCTTGATATTGTTGACACGCTGCTACAAGAAGCGCTGATGATCGTTGAACAAGCTAATTCGAATGAGCGGCGGTGGGTATATTCACGACTTGCGATACTAAGAGCTCGGCAGGGGCGCCTGGTTGAAGCTCAGGATTGGTTGGAAAAAAACCGCCATGGGATAGCTACAAGATATTCTATATGGGATGACCGGTTAATCGAGGAAGGTGAGGTGGAGATCGCCACAGCCCGGCAAAATTGGAATGAAGCGATTCTAGCAACGGAAAAGATTACTCAGCAGGAGCAGCGCTTGGGTTTCAGAGTCCATGCAGCAATCTCATTAGTGTGTTGGGCAGATCTCCTGATCAAGCGCGGCAACACGGACGACCTGGATGATGCCCAGACATTTCTACGCCAGGCGATGGCAGAATTTAATGAGATGGGGATAGGGCACTATCCTGATATTGCCCAAGACCTGCTGAAAAAAATACAGGTAAAGCAGCGCGCCCAAACGGTCCAGAATTTGGAAATGACCACTGAGCTGAGAAAAGCCCGCAAGGTGCAGGAGAGCTTGCTGCCGGCAAACCCTCCACACTTGCCCGGATGGGATCTGGCAGTACTGCTTGAGCCTGCTCACGAGACCAGCGGCGATTTTTACGATTTCCTTACGCTTCCGGATGGAAGTTTGGGGTTGGTGATCGCGGATGTGACTGATAAAGGGACCAGCGCAGCGTTGT
>JBGOYO010000382.1:0-3236 GCA_041479715.1 Anaerolineae bacterium | reverse complement strand
GCAGCATACCGCCGCGAGTGCACTCGCCAGGATGAAATTGAACCGGATGCCAACCGCTGTGAAGAACTGGCTCAGATGGCCGATAATCTATCCCGTGTGCCCTGGGAGCCACCCCAGACTTTCTGGGAGGCGGTCCAGGCGCTGTGGCTAACGCATATGCTGGTAATGGCCGACGAGAACTATCCCGGTCCGGGTGATTCTTTCGGCAGGCTTGACCAATACCTGTACCCGCTGTGGCGAAAATCTATCGCTGAGGGTATGGATCCGGAATTCGGCAAGGAAATCCTGAAGTGCTTCTGGATCCACTGCAATACCGCCTATGATGGCTTGATCCGCACGGGTGGCAATCAGGGCATCACCGCTGGTTATGGCCAGCTATTTACAATCTCAGGTATGGGTTCATGTGGGCAGGATATGTCCAATGATCTGACCTATATTCTGCTGGATGTGATTGACGAGATGTCACCCATCCTTGAACCCAAGCCTAATGTGCGCTTGCACCGCAATTCGCCTGATAAACTTCTCACCCGCGTGGTGGATATGGTCGCCTCCAGCCAGGGCTCACCTTTCCTGCTCAATTTCGATGAGCGTTCGATGGCGGGGATGATGCTCCAGGCAAAGAAATCGGGAGTGGCCCAACTCATCAACGAACAAAACGTGTTCGATTATGCCCCAGTGGGCTGCCTGGAAAATACGATGGTCGGAAATGATCGCTCCGGAACGGTGGACGCCAACCTAAATCTATTAAAAGCAGTGGAGCTGACCCTCACCGGTGGTTACGATCTGCTTCCTTTCAAAGATCCGCTGACCGGCAAGGTGGAGGAGGTTAAGCGCTGGGGTGAAGCAACCGGCGACCCCACCCAATTTGAAAATTGGGAACAATTTTGGCAGGCTTACGCCGCCCAGACTCGGGCCATCATTCGCCGCATCGTCGCACTTTACGAGCACAGCGAATCCCTGCGGGCACGCTTCGCCCCCACACCTTACGTATCCTGCCTGGTCAAAGGCTGTGCTCAGAAAGGGTTGGATATTACCGAGGGGGGCGCAGAGCTGGGCTATGTTACCATCGAGGCGGTCACGTATGCCACCACCGTGGATTCGCTCCTGGCGGTGAAGTATCTTGTGTTCGATCACCAGTTCTGTACCATGGCTGAGCTAGTGCAGGCGCTGCGCGATAACTGGGTGGGGCACGAAATCTTGCAGGCACGCGCCTTGCATAAAGCCCCAAAGTATGGCCGCGATGACGATGCCGCCGACGATCTGGCGCGCCAGGTGATGGATCTCTGGACCGAAGAAACCTGGAAGTACCGCACTCAGTCCACAGCTCGGCAGTTCCGTCCCGGGATGTTGAGTTGGAACTATTGGGTGGCCGATTCCTTCATCCTGCCGGCCAGCCCGGACGGGCGTCCGCAAGGCAAATTCCTGTCGAACGCGCTATGTCCATCCAACGGCGCTGATATCAATGGTCCAACCGCCAACGTCAACTCGGTCGGCAAGGTTTTGGGTGGGAAAGCCGCGGACGGCCAGGGCGATTGGGGTGAATACCTGAACATACTACCCAATGGTGGCAGCCATACCATGAATTTCAATCCATCCATCTTGCGTGACCCTGAGCACCGCGATAAATTCAAAGCCTTCTTGCGCGGTTATATCGAAAATGGCGGCTCAGCGCTGCAAATTAACCTGATCAATGCCGACATGCTGCGCGATGCTCAGAAAAACCCGGAGAATTACCGCCATCTGCTGGTGCGCGTCACCGGCTATAACGCCTATTTCACCGCCATCGGGCGTGAATTACAGAACGAGATTATCGCCCGTGAAAGTCATCAGATGAAATGACGCCCCTCACCGGACGTATCCTGCACCTTCAGCGGCTTTCGACTGAGGATGGCCCGGGAATCCGTACTACGGTCTTCTTTAAGGGTTGTCCACTACGCTGCGCCTGGTGCCATAACCCCGAAAGCCTCTCATCCCAACCCCAGATTCAATGGTTTGCCGTGCGCTGTATAGGCTGCAATACTTGCCTTTCGGTTTGTCCGGACCACTACCTTAACCGAGCCGATTCTGGGCTGAGCATTGACCGGATGCGCTGCGACGGTTGCGGAAAATGTGTCGAAGCCTGCCCAGCTGGCGCTATCGAGCTGTTGGGTAAAACCATTTCCGTGGATGAGCTTTTGGCTGAGCTGCTCAAGGATCGCACCTATTTCGAAAAATCGGGAGGCGGGGTGACGCTCTCCGGCGGCGAGCCAACCTTGCAGGCTGATTTCGCTGAGGCATTGCTGTGCGGGCTGAAAGAAAATGATATTTCCACAGCCCTGGACACTTGTGGATTGTGCTCTCCGGCTACCCTGGACCGCCTGCTGCCCTTCACTGACCTGGTGCTGTACGATCTAAAACTGTACGACGCTGACCTGCATCGCCAATTCACCGGTAGCTCGAACCCGCAAATCCTGGCTAACCTGCTCCACCTGCTCGATGTGCAACACAGCCAGACTTGGCCATTCAAACTCTGGATCCGCACCCCGCTCATACCTGGGGCAACCGCCACCTCTGACAATCTGACCGCCCTGGGATTTTATCTCAGTGATGAACTTACTGGAGGCGTAGAACGCTGGGAGCTGTGTGCCTTCAACAACCTGTGTCGCGACCAGTACTCCCGTCTCGGGTTGGATTGGGCCTATGGTTTGACGCCGTTGATGACCGCGGCCGAGCTGGCTGACTGCAAGCAAATCGCGAAAACCGCCTCCAGCCACCCGGAAATTGTCAGTGCCACTGGCTCTACCAGGCAGAGTGCTTCACAATAGGAGTCCAACATGAACCTATCCCTGTCCACCTTTTCTCCAGAAGATATGCTCAGCACCCAGCCGGCGATGAAGATTGGCCTGCTTGCGACGGTCTCTCCTGCTGGATTACCCCACGTCACGCTGATCTCATCTCTAATGGCATGTTCACCGCAGCAACTGGCATTTGGGCAGTTCACCGAGGGCCTTTCGAAGCAGTATATCCTGAGTAATCCTAAAACCGGCTTTCTCATGATGAGCCTGGAAAAAAACCTATGGCGTGGCAAGGCGACATTCACCCACTCCACGCGCGAAGGCGCGGAATATGATTACTACAATAATGTGCCGATGTTCCGTTACAATGCCTATTTTGGCATTCACACAGTTTACTACCTTGATCTACTCTCCCACATGGGTGAACAACCCTTGCCCATGAACCGCATCATCTTTGCGGCT
>JBGOYO010000381.1:0-3280 GCA_041479715.1 Anaerolineae bacterium | reverse complement strand
GGACAAGGGCGTATTCTGCGTGAACGGCATAGCCACCCCCGGCGCAAGCAACTTTATCACCAACCTTATACCCCTGAAGACCATCACCGAGCATTTCGATCACACCCGAGGAGGAATAACCTAAAGGCATGGGTTGGTCCATTCGATTGAAAGCAGATTCAAGGGTGGATAATACGCCATCGCGACGAGCTTTATCAGCCACCTGTCGAACCAGGTCTGGACGGGAGAGCGCCTTCCCCAACAGTGATTTTTCGCCAAATTCCACCAGCATACGTTCCGTACCGGCTGAAACCAGAGAAGCCTGTGTGCGGACCAATACCATCCCAGCCTGGAGCTGCGGGATAGGCACATCAACTACCAATGTCTCGCCATTGCTTATATTCTGTAAAAGCTGTTTCATTCAGTATCCTATCTTGCGGGTAGACAATTATGAATGGTAGAGGAGATTATAGCGCGGATTTTAGCGGCATGTTATAATTTTCTCAGGTTAAATGTCAGACAATTAATCTCAGAGGATAGTTAGCGACTGCCCAACCTTATCAAAAATTAGCCCAAATATTGGTCGATCATTCCACCAAGGTAAAACCTGGTGATCGCGTCGCCATCGAAACCACCACGAATGCATCAGAATTGGTGCGTCATATTTATGAGCTTGTGCTCCTTCGTGGCGGCAACCCCCATATATTGTTGAGCCTACCTGAGCAAGATCGAATATTTTTCAAATATGCCGATAAGGACCAATTGGTTTTTACACCGGCATTTCAAAAGCTTGTGACTGAAGAATTCGAAGTATATATACGCGTCCGTGCGGAAGTCGATCCACGCGCTTTAATTGATGTCCCGGCAGAGAAACAATCTCTGCGGCAAAAAGGGATGGCGCCAATACGAAATCGAATGCTCCAACGTGGTGCAGATAATTCGCTAAGGTGGGTGCTGACTCAATTCCCCACGGAAGGCTATGCCAATGAGGCTGGCATGGACCTCAAAGAATATACGGATTTTTTGCTATCAGCCTGCCATGCGGATGAGAATACTGTTGATCCAATAAAGCATTGGGAGTTTGTACGATTACAGCAAGGCAGAATGATCGAAAGCGTCGAAGGTCACGATGAGATTAAACTGCTCGGACCCAATGTTGAGCTAACTCTGTCGGTAAAAGGACGAAAATTCAACAATTCCCACGGAAAGCACAATTTACCTGATGGAGAAATTTACACTGGACCGGTAGAGAATTCGGTGAACGGCTGGGTGAAATTTACCTACCCGGCAATCTATCAGAGCCAGGCGGTGGAAGGTGTAGAACTAACTTTCGAAAAAGGCAGGGTGGTCTCTGCGAAGGCCCAAGTTGGTGAGCAGCTCTTGTTAGCGATGGTCAATTCTGATGAGGGTTCACATTATTTAGGCGAATTTGCGATCGGCACAAATTATGAGATCAACCGCTTCACGCGGAATATCTTATTCGACGAAAAACTTGGCGGGACATTCCATATCGCCTTGGGTGCAGGTTATCCGGAGACGGGCAGTCGAAACACCAGCGCCATCCATTGGGATATGATCTGCGATATGCGCATAGATTCAGAGATGCGCGTGGATGGCACAGCGATTTACCGTAATGGTAAGTTTATATAGTTACGACACATCGGTACAAAGTAGTAAAGCCCCGCTGTGCAGATTTATTCATTTCAATATTAATTTCTTAGTGACACTACACATATCACGGGGTGTTATTCACCGAATATAGCAGATCAAGGGTGGATTGAACGATCTGAGCTTGCTGTTCTTCCCGACTTATTGTTGCAGAGTTATCACCAGGTTGGTCACCATACCATCCAAATTGGGCGTGATTCCCACCCTGGATTTGGACCCAGGTTGTATCTTGTGGTAATAAATTATGCGACGCAGCAATTTTCGGCGGTGTGGAAAGTCCATCCAAGCTTGCAAATATCGATGTAGTCCTTATCTTGGTCTGCGACAAGTCATTACTGCTTGCTGGGTAAGAGGCCCACAAAACAAGACCGTCGATTTGATCGGTATGATTATAGGCGTATGAAGCGGCCATTGAACCACCTAGAGAATGGCCCCCAATCACCCATTTTTCAATCTCCGGATAAGCTTCTATCACCGAAGCAGCTCGTCTTGAACCAAAAACTGCCAGGTTGAGCGGCATCGGTACGATGACGACCAGGTAATCATTTTCCGCGATTGCATGTGCTTGAGGGGCATATGCGCGTGGATCTACGCGCCCTCCAGGGTAGATGATCAAGCCTGTCGTTGGTGTTGATTCAATTGGCTGAAAGACAAGCCAGGGTTCAGTAGTTATTTTGACCTGACTATCAGACTGAAGTGCTGCTAAAGCTTCAGGCATAGGCGCCGGGATGATCAAACCCCATGCTACAAAGCCGACCACTGCAGCTAACAAACTACCAATTAAAACCAGCCACCAACGTTTTTTCAATGTTGACATATCATTCTCTCACTAGCTAAGATTAGCACTTAGACAGGCGCTTATTTTATATGATTTGATGATATATATCCCACATTCGACGATAGGTACCTCGACAGGATAACAATTGTATATGCGTGCCATGCTCGATAATGCAACCACTTTGAAGGACGATGATTTCATCCATGGATTCAAGACCGACCATATCTTGAGTAATGGTAATTGTGCTTCGACCCTGGCTTAATTCTCGAATGGAATTAAGCAAGGCAACCCCAGTTTCGGGATCCAGATTGGCGGTTGGCTCATCGAAGATCAGCAAGCGAGAGCCCTTTAGCAACGCCCTGGCAACTGCCAGGCGCTGGCGTTCACCTGCACTTAAATACAGGCCGTGCTCTCCAATCCATGTGTCATAGCCTTTGGGTAGGGATTGGATAAGATCATGCAGCTGGGCTTGTTTTACCACCTGGATGATCTCGTCATCGGTTGCCGTGGGCTTTGCAATGAGTAGGTTTTCTTTAATCGTTGTGCTGAACAGATACGTGTTCTGTGAAATGACAGCAATATTCCTGCGGATATCATTCTGGTGATAGCACCGCAGCTCATTACCACCCATTTGAATCGACCCATGCTGGTATTCCCAGAACCGGAGCAATAAATTGACCAGAGTAGTCTTTCCCGCTCCACTTGAACCGATCAAAGCGATATGCTTTCCTTGGGGCAATGATAATGAGATATCTTTGAGTCCGAATGTGGATATAGCCGAAGGCAGCTCAGAGTCTGACCAAGGGGGGTACTGGAATGATAGATTCTGGACGGCCATGTTAAATACCGAGGATG
>JBGOYO010000380.1:0-3295 GCA_041479715.1 Anaerolineae bacterium | reverse complement strand
GCTCGTCACGCAGCCTCTCTACGGATACTTTGAATAGATGTGGGGTAGCCTCGTGCATTAAGTGCAGCGTCTCAGGGACAATGCTGAATTCGAGGTCCACGGAAAACCTCACAGCCCTCAGGATTCTCACCGGATCGTCAAGGAAAGTACTCAGCGAACACGCCCTTAGTCGCCTGGCTGCCAAGTCCGCTGACCCTCCAAGCGGGTCCAGCAGGGTCTGCAGCTGGTGCACTTCCACTCCCATCGCATTGATCGTGAAGTCTCTCCCACGTAAATCAGCTTCCAGGTCAGCCCCTTGAAAAGCGGAAAAATCAACCCAAATCGGAGTTGTTGCAGAGTAAAGAGTAGCCTCTTTGGGGCTCAGCACCACCCTGGCCACTTTTCTTACGCTGTCCAGGGGGAAATATGCCGCTCCCAGCTCATCCGCCAGCCTGCGCGCCATGCGCAAGGAATCACCGCCCGTGGCGAAGTCCAGGTCATAGCTGTGTCGGTTGAGGAAAGCATCCCTGACCGCACCACCCACTAGGTAGATGTGCACGTCCTTGGGTAACAAGGTAATGATCCGCTTCAACAGCGGTTGGCTCAATCTGGTTTGTAAATCATCCATCGAGCTGCCCAATCAGCAGGCAATATTTATTTTTACCCGCCATCAATCTCCCGGATCATACTTCTCAGCTGCCAAAACTCCAATAAAGGGCAGGTTCCGGTAATATTCATCTGCATCCAACCCATAACCGAATACGAACTTATCTGGGATCACAAATCCGTGGTAATCAATCCGTACATCCACTTCCCGCCGTTCAACCTTGTCGAGTAATGCACATACTTTCAAGCTTTTCGGCTCCCTGCCACTCAATAATTCCAACACTGCTTTAACGGTGTACCCGCTGTCCACAATATCCTCAATTAACAACACATGCATGTTATGGATATCTGTGTTGAGGTCCAGCGTAATTCGCGATTGCCCCCTCGAGCGTCGCGCCCCCACACCGTAGGATGATACCGACATGAAATCGATCATGTGTGGGATGGTAATATGGCGCATCAGATCTGTCAGGAACATCACCCCTCCGCGCAGGATGCACACCATCAGCAGCTCCTTGCCCTGATAATCCCGGCTGATCTCTGCCCCAAGTTCAGCGATGCGTTTCTGTAATACATCCTCCGGGATCAACACTTCTTCCAGAAATTCATGATAATCCTGCATACCTCACTCCTTGGGTACCTCATGATGTTTACGACAGCGTGCCTCGTACATTTCTGCTGCTCCAATAATGACCACCGGCTCATCGTAGCGGGCTGGCTTCCCATTAATGATACGTTGGGTCCGCGAGGCTGGTTCTCCGCACACCATACAGATTGCTTGCAGCTTATCCACATGTTCTGCCTTGGCCATCAATACTGGCATCGGTCCAAATGGCTCGCCTTTGAAATCAGTGTCTAATCCCGCCACGATCACCCGCAGACCCTGGTCTGCCAACTGTTGTACGATGTTGATGATTTTGACATTGAAGAACTGTGCCTCATCGATCGCCACCACGGTTGTATCGTTGTTCAAATGGGCTAACACCTCTTCGGGGTGCTCGATCGGGATGGCCTCGAAATCATTCCCCGCATGGCTGGTTACTTTTCGCACAGCATACCTGAAATCAATCGCCGGCTTGAACACCTGCACTTTTTGCCGCGCGATAGTCGCCCGCCGCAACCGACGGATCAGCTCATCTGTTTTTCCACAAAACATCGAGCCTGTGATGACTTCTACCGATCCTGTCCGATGTTCCATCTTCTCCTCCTGAGATGATCGACTCACTGCTGCAGAGCAGAATTCCTCTTGTTAGCAAACAGGCAGACGCGGTTAGCATCTGCCTGTTAAGTTTAACTGATATTGGTCGAGCCGAGAAGCTATACGACGATTTCCTGTGCCGCTTCGGGCAGCTCATAACCAAACTGGCGCAGACGCTTCTTCAGGTCAGCCAGTGATTTCCGGCCAAATCCATCGACTGCCAGGATGCCTGCTTCACCATTTTCCAATAGCTCCATCGCCTGACCAACCTTGGTAATATTGGCTTTTGCCAGAGCTTCGGTTGCTCGCGTGCCGATACCCAGCTCAATGATGGGTCGCTCGGGTGAAGTCCGGGCGTTCTCACGTGCAGATTTGTCGTCGATATATTGCTGGCGGACTTGCAGCTTTTTATAGAATCGGTCCACCTGCCCTTCGGTGTCAACGATGCGTTGTTCACCGGTAAAGAATGGATGGCAGTTTGAACATACATCTGTATGGATAACTTTCTTGGTGGAACCGGTTGTCCAGGTGTTTCCACAGGCGCAAATGACCTGCGCGTCTGGATAATATTCCGGATGGATACCTGCTTTCATAATCATAATCCTTTCACTACTTTTAAAAACTATTTCGCTTCTGCTGGTAAAACGCTTACCACCTTGCGGTCATCACGGATAGTTTCATATACCACGTACCCATCGATGACTGCAAAGAGTGTATCATCTTTACCGACCATCACGTTATTGCCGTGTTTGATGTGTGTGCCGCGCTGCCGGACCAATATATTGCCGGATTTTACAAATTCACCACCGTACTTCTTCACGCCTAATCGTTGACCCTGGCTGTCGCGTCCATTGCGGACGGAGCCGCCACCTTTTTTGTGTGCCATTCTTTATCTCCTACTCCTCGGTGATCGCATCGATGCGAACCCGTGTATATTTCTGTCGGTGTCCCGTCTTCGTGCGTATCCGTTCCTTGGCCATGTACTTGAAAACGATGATCTTTGGGCCTTTAACCTGTGCCACTACCGTTGCCTGGATTTTTGCGCCCTTGACGAAAGGAGTTCCTACCTTGACGTTCTCGTCATCAGAGATGAGCAACACCTTCTCCATGTCGATCTCTTCACCCACCTCTAATGGATAAAGGTCCACGTCGATGGATTCACCGATGACGGCACGATATTGTTTTCCGCCATCCTCAACAATTGCATACTTCATAAGCTTCCTCCAAGCTTCACTTCGCCGGAAGTTCCGCGTATAGGGTAGATAGGCACTGGTTTTTACAGTTCGCCTATCTCACGCCGCCACTTCGGGGAAGTTGGGGATTATTTGCCAGCCTGCTAGCGATCTTATTATGATCATAACTAGTTCGCTGGCGATCTCAGTTGTATTCATAGCCAGCAAAACTGGCATATGACAAATAAGTGCCCCAGCAAGGCTGCCGGGGCAGTGCGGGCTGAATTATAATAGGGATGTTTTTTCCTGTCAACAGCTTAATCTAAGTACTTTTGTATCT
>JBGOYO010000379.1:0-3314 GCA_041479715.1 Anaerolineae bacterium | reverse complement strand
CTTGAAGTTAGCCACCTCCGTGTATACGCGTTCGAGGTTGGAGCCCATCAGCCAGCGCAAAGTATCCCAATCGTGGCTGTTGACCTCCGCCAGCATACCGTTTGAGGTCTTCAAATCTCGTGCCCAGGGGGGCGGCAAGCCTGGTCCGTGGGTGTTGGTTTTAATCATCATCGGCTGGCCAATCTCACCCGCCTGGATACGCTGCGCAGCGGCGACGAACTCGGGGTCGAAGCGGCGCATGAAGCCCAGCTGCAGTAGGACGGAGTTCTGTTCGACCACCTTCAGGATTGCGTCACATTCGGCAATTGATAAAGCCATCGGCTTTTCAAGGAAAACATGCTTCTTGTTTTGTGCTGCCAGCATAGCGATTGGCAAGTGCGTTGGCGTGGGGGTGGTGATGACCACTGCATCAAAGGATGCTTTTTCAAGGGCTGCCTCCAGTGAGGCGAACTGGTTCTCGATCCCAAATTCAAGCGCCGTCTCTTCCCGCACCGGGTCCATGGTTTCAACCAGGGCGACGATCAGCCCGCCGGGGATGTAGCGTGTGATCGCACGGGAGTGGTTTTTCCCCACTCTGCCACCGCCGACCATGCATATTCGGATTGGTTTTTTCATCAAAAATTCCTCAATACTCCTGAGTCAAACGAATAAAGATTGTGGTTTACGACCGGTAAAACTCGTTCAAGGTTTCTTCCAGCTGGATATATTTCTCGATCAAGGGGGCATAGATGGCGTGATTTTTCGCGGACGGGTAGAATGGCTTGCCATTCATGATCGCTGACTGTTGGGCGTGGTCGGTGAGGTTATCGATCAATCCGGCGGCCTTCCCGGCGATCATGGCAGCTCCCCAGGCGCCAAACTCGCTGCCTTTCAGCCGCTGGTAGGGGACGTTGAGGATATCAGCCTTGATCTGGTTCCAAATGTCACTGCGCGCCCCGCCTCCAACCACACGCGCTTCCAGGAGCACCAGCTCCGGCAGCGATTCGCTCAGTATCTTGAGATAATAAGCGTACTCATAGGCAATGCTTTCCAATATGGCGCGTGCAAAATGTGCCTGGGTGTGAGACCAGGACACTCCCAGCCAGGCACCGCGCATGCTTGGGCTGGACGGGCAGATGCGGCCTCCCAGGTGGGGGGAGAAGAACAGCCCGTCAGAGCCGGGTGCCACTGAGGCAGCCAGCGAGATCATCTGCGGGTAGAGGTCATCATCGGTGATGGACAGGTTCTCCCCATGAGAGCAGTTGAAAAATTGGTCGCGGAACCAACGCAAGGCTATTCCGCCTCCTCCAATATAGGCCAGGGGGTTCCACAGCCCGGGAATGACCGAGCGCATAGTGATCAAGGCCCGGTTGTGCGTGTCTGCCATAAATTTACCTGTGCATCCCGCCAGGACGGCGGCTGTGCCGGCCACATCGAAGAGCATGCCTGGGTTAACAATGCCCGCCCCCAACGCATTGGCGGCGGTATCGCCAGCGCCGGCGGCAATCAGTGTGCCGGGCGCCAGGCCGAATTCGCGGGCAGGACCATCCTGCACCTCGCCAACCACATCGCAGGGGTCGACGATCGTGGGTAACTTATGCTGATCCAACCCGAAGCGGGTGCACAGCTCGTCAGACCAGGTGCCATGCACGGCATCCGAAAACCCGGAAAAATGGATGTAAGTATGGTCGATGAAGGCCTGCTCAGCTCGTAATCCAGCCAGCCGTCCGGCTACATACGCGCCGGGCATGACAAATTTCGCAGTCTGGATGTAAATATCCGGCTGTTCGTCCTTCCACCACAGCATTTTGGGACCATGATCGCAGGTTGGTGGGCAGCCGGTTAGCTGGGTGATGCGGTCGCCGGCCTCTGAATCCATCCGCTCGATGTAAGGCTGGCAGCGCATATCCAGCCAGGAATCGAAACGAGCGACGGGCTTGTAATCTTCCCCGATCAACCCCACGCCTGCCATCTGCGAATCGAAGGCGATGGCGGCGATTTCTTCAGGTGCGACACCGCTGGAGGTGATGCAGCGTCGGATGGTCTGAGCGGCGGAGGTGTAGAAATCGTCATTCTCCTGCTCGACGACCCCCGGCTTGGGATAATAGATCGGCACTTCGACCGAGGCATTGGAGATCAGCTTTCCATCAACCTGGTATAGGGCAGCCTTGGTCCCACTGGTCCCAAGATCGACGCCCATCAGGTATCTTTTATGCATTCTCATCTCCACAATTGATTAATGCTGAACCCGGATTCTCATGCTGGTGCGGCTATTTACTCGCACCATTGGTTGAGCGGAACCTGGCATCTGAGGGTTCGGCGGTTTTAAGGTTGGCATCGCGCACCAGCTCCACCTCAAACCGTGAGCGATCGCCACGGTGGAGGGCATGATAGTACTCGATCGGCTGCCCATCTTCGGAATAACTGACGCTGTCGAGCATCAGCAACGGTGCACCGCGTTCGATACCCAGTAGCTCGGCTTCATGGTCATTCGCCAGCACAGCCTCGATGAAACGATGCCCCTTGGTGATATAAATCCCGCATTCCTTATCCAAGAAGGCATAAAGCGATTGGTTGGACAGATCTGCAGTAGCGAGGGAGGGGCACATTGCATAAGGGATATAGGTGGTGACCAACTGGATCGGCTCATCATTGATAAAGCGCAAGCGCTGGATATCGATCACTTTTTCACCGGGCTCGATATTCAGGAAACGCGCCACCTTCTCATTCGAAGGCGTGACCTCCTGGTGAAGCACCTGCGAGCCTGGCTTGAGGCCACGCTCGACCATATCCTGGTAAAAGCCGGTCAGTTTTTGTACTAACCCTTCACTGATTTTGGGCAGGGAAATAAACGTGCCTTTCCCTTTTTGACGGGTGATCACCCCTTCGTATTCCAGCTCACGCAATGCCTGCCGGACGACAGTTCGGCTGACCTGGTAACGTTCGCACAGGTCCTGTTCGCCAGGGATTTGATCTCCCGGGCGCCATTCCGCCTGCTGCACCTTTTCTCGCAAGATGTCCATTAATTGAATATAGTATGGGATATGACTCTCAAAATTAATCGCATCTTTCATAATACCCATCCCCGGGGATCAATTTGTATTGTTGTAATCCTGTTATTACAACTTATTATAGAAATAAATACCCAACCTGTCAATAGAATGGACGGGCAAATCAGCCTGATGGAGAACGGTAAAGATAGGCATTATAATAATTATCGATCGTGCTGACTCAAACCCTGCTCTTAGCAATTTACACACCAGAACCATCCAGGAGATCGTGAAGTTTTCCAGAACATCGCTTTTGAAGGGAAACTGAACATTCCCATAGATGAT
>JBGOYO010000378.1:0-3318 GCA_041479715.1 Anaerolineae bacterium | reverse complement strand
TGGGTCCGCCGGTAAACAGAAGCAAGGAGTCGCGGTGATAATCGCTGCCGCCGCAGATAGGGACTTTTTTTCCTGATGTGAGCATAGCCTGCCACAACCCCAGCGCCTGCAGGTTGGATCCGCGCATAAGTCCATTCCAGACCTCAAGGCAGTCATAAGGCAGCGCATCCAGGTCAAACAAGAACGGGCAGACCGGGTCACAGGGATGATTGATACATATGAAAGCCCCACGTGCGCGGGCGGATTCAAAGCGCGCTTGGACTTCGGCAAGGGTATTGGCTAGGAACGGCTCATCGTACGGTTGATCTACTCCCAAAAAGTTGGCATGCCCCTGGTAGTGGGTCCATTCAATCCCAGGGATCAGGGTAAGACCTTGAAGCTGAGGCAGTGCACTGGCTGAAACCATCTGGTTGTGGTCGGTGATAGCGAGATAATCCAACCCATTGCGCCTGGCATGCTGGGCTAGTTCGTCGACCTGGAGCACACCGTCGGATGTAAGAGTATGGGTGTGCAAATCCCCTTTGAAAAGTCGCAGGTGTTTGGGGGTGAAGGATAGGTCGTAAACGACATTCACCCCCTCGGCTGCGACTTTGTAAGCGCCGACGATGATCTGCCATTCACCGGGAACCAGAATACATGGATGGTAGCCTGGGGTCGCAGCTGTCTCGCTGATAAAGATGCTTAATTTATCCGAGCCAGAGGCGCCCACCTGGGTTCCATCCGGACCGATCAAACCCAGGTCAATGATATTGATCTCCTCGCGGGAGATAAAACGGCCATTTTCCACCACCAATTCGCTTTCCTGATGCCTTTCGTAGCGGTAGGTGAGGGAAAACGACTCGGTATTGGCAGGCATACTGAATGGGAGGGTAAAATAGGTCCCCTGCCGTCCGTGATCAATATATAAAGGGATTTGCGTGTGTGTATCGAGAGGTTTCTTATCCATGGCGTTTTATTGAGGTTTCAGGTAGGTGGCAAGGAAGCGCTGAATCTGATCATGCCAAAAAAACCATTCATGCAAGCCTTCCTCTTTGTGATTTTCGGGGGAGATGCCCGAAGTTTGGCAGGCGGGTTGAAAATTTGAAGAAAATGCTCATCTGGATTATATATCAGAACAGACTAGGGGTATTATCTTGATTCCATGATAAAACTAGGAAGGTATCCAGAGCCAGATAGACGATATATTAGTGAAGATGGTCTACTAAAACGATTACGAAGAGAAAAGTTGGGGCTGTAGCAGGCGTAAGACGAGGTACGCCGGTCAGCCCCCTTACTGAAAGGATGATTTGCTATGATCATTGGCGCACATACGATTATTTTCAGCACCAACCCGGAGGCTGATCGAGCGTTCCTTAAGGACGTGCTTCACCTGCCGAGCGTGGACGCCGGCGAGGGATGGCTGATATTCAAGTCTCCGCCGGCTGAAATCGCGGTGCACCCGTCTAAACGTAATAATGTCCATACGTTATATTTGATGTGCGATGATGTTCAGGCGTTCATGGCGGAAATGAAACAGCTCAGTATTGCCTGTGATGAGGTGGAGGAAGCAGAGTGGGGCTTACTTACCAATATCGCTCTGCCTGGCGGCGGAGAATTAGGCGTGTACCAGCCGCGGCATGCCAGACCGGCATAGCGGTCAGATCAGAGTTGTGTTAGCGAGAATGGTTAGGGACCAAAGAGGGTAGAGTGGATCTGGGAGCTGAGCAGATTAGCTGTACCAAATCCTAGCGGCCAACCGCCAGGATCGGATGGGTGAAACGCTTGGCCTCGATCATCTGCCGTGTAATATCATAACCCTGGGCGATTAAATCGTCAGTGTGGGTAAAATCCCAGATCTGAGTGGGCATCTCACCGGTGAGGCAAAGGTATAGCAATGGTATACCGCGTGCTTCTGCCAGCTCCATCTCGAGATCCGACTGCCGCTTTCCCACGGAATAGATCAGGCGGCTAAAAAACCCCCGCACTCCGTTTCCAGAAGCAACCGTTTCACGCAAATCGATCAAATCCAGCGCCACGATGTCGGTTGCACCCAGGTTGATCGCCGGCTCGACCGGCAGGTTGCTCACCACAGCCCCATCCACCAGATATCGGTCCTGATTCCTGACCGGCATGAACCAGGGCGGCAGGGTGGACGAAAGTAAGACCGCATCCAGGATTTTGTCGTCCGGCATGGTTCCATGCAGGATTGGCTTCCCGGTATTCAGATCGGCGGAGACGATCACAAGGCTTGGATGGGTGACATCCGTAAAACCCAAGTCGGGGGTCAAGCCCTGGCGGATGAAAAAATCTCTCACGCGATGCGAAGGATCACTCGAAGAACGGTTAAACATGGCGCGCATGGTGAGCCAGAGGTAATTGGTAGGCATTAAATCGGAGGCCCCGGCCGAGTGCCAGGCAGCCGTCAGGCGATCCAGACTATCCCTCGAAAAGCCGTTCAAGGCAACAAAGGCAGCATTCGCCGCACCGATCGAGACACCGATGAGTAGATCCGGCTGGAGACCATATTCCAGCAAAGCGTACATGGCTCCTACCTGTAGTGCCCCGCGTGAGCCGCCTCCACTGAGTGCAAATGCCAATTTTTTATCCATTAGGATACACAATTACCAGGCAACAAAGTTCTTTAACGGATCACAGACCTTTTCAATTACCCTCATGCGTACAGTATAACAAGGTAACCAACGGCAGTCAATCTAGGGGCGATCAATCGGCTGAGAGTCGCTCATCCATATTAATTATTTTGATCGGGGGTCTTTGGGGAGGGTTGTGTGCCAAGTACTTGCTGGGGAAAATGGGAATCTTGGTGCCCGGACCTATCCAAATTTGCCAGAATGCAATCAGTTCTACTTCTGTGGGATCGTAGCGGTCGTTTGGTATTAAAGATCATTTCATAAAATTATTACAGACATTCGACGAGATGGGTGGAATTGTGAAGCAGGATATGAATCAAGCTGCTCGTCAAGGCTCTAATCGGAATTGACCTACCTTACGACAGCCGTCTAGTAAACAACCAACCCACTACCGATTTGGTAGTGGGTGAGTTGCAGGACGGACTTGTACAGTGATTGAGCTTACACCATGGGTTGAAGATTAATGATCCGGCGTTGATGTCGAACTTAAGGTCGGGGTTTGACCGCATGAAATCCGAGCTCTGGCTACCTGGAACACCTTGCAGGTTTCGAGGCTAATATAAGTGCCTTCGGCATAGATCTGGCAACCCCTGAACTGACCATGGGTTGGGAACCCTTTTCCAACCAGGTAGACGTTATCCATGACTGGCAGGGCGACGATATCGCTGATCATGCATACGTTGTTACGGCT
>JBGOYO010000377.1:0-3320 GCA_041479715.1 Anaerolineae bacterium | reverse complement strand
TACCAGCTGCCATCCACCCACACCGGCAGCTCACCTGCCAGCTGGCGGTCGTAGGTGTACACCTGCGTTTCGGTAACCTGGTCAATCATCCCCTGGATGATCGGGTCTGGTGTGACCTGCTCCGGGAAAACACTCTTGCTTTGAGTTGCAGGCATTGGCTTGGGAGTGAGGGTGATCAACCGCAGCTCGGCGCCAGCCCGGGTGAGAGCATCCACCATGGAAGGCTGCATCCGCAACAAGACGCTTGTTTTAAGCTTGAGCAACACCTGTCCATAGGCAGAATAATCAGGGGCAGGACGGCTGGTCCTGGTTTCAGCCAGGTAATAGGCACCCGAGCCCAGGGAGGGGTCGATCACCTGGTAGGTCAATCCGGCCGCCTGCAGAATGCGCTGACCGGCTTTATCGGCACCCGCCAGCAGGCCTCCATCAAGCATAGTGTACATTGGCAGATGGGTGGAGACAAACCGGTCGACATCACCCCTTGAGGTGGTTTTCACATAAACCAGCGCGGGCTGGTCCCCTGAAACCACGCGTGCAGCCTGAGCATTGGTGGTTAAAGCCACCAGGATAACCAGAAGCAATATAACACTAACGAAACGGTTTTTCATTGAGCATTCTCCTTTGTCAAAAAAAGGTAAGGTCTAGAGCTGCCTGACCTTGGGATAGCGAATAGCGACAAAAATTCCATAAATTAAGGACAGGGCAGCGCCGATCCCAACGGAAAGCGGAGCCCCGATCCAATCGGCAACGAACCCAGCCTGCAGACCGCCCAGCCTGAACATGGTCTGGAATGTCATGGTGTAAACGCCCATTACCCGGCCGCGTAACTCATCGGGGGTGACAAACTGCAATAAAGTGTTGGCGAGGGCGTTCTGCCAGACGAAGCTGAAACCGATAAATAACATCAGGAATAATGAAATCGCAAATCGGGTTGAAAATGCGAACATCAGCAAAAACAGCGGGAAAGCCAGGTTCCCCAGGGTGAGCAGCTGACCTCGCCTGGCGTTTGTGGGGAGCGAGGCAACTACCAATGCCCCGATTACCGCCCCGATTCCCAGCATGGAATATAACATTCCAAGCGGAAGGGCCTCGGGAGCCTGGCAACCCGCGGTGAAACTGATCGCGCTGCAGAAAGCGGAAACCGTTGGTAGCGCACTCAGCTTTAGGACGTCACCCGCGAAGACCGGCAGCAGGGTGTTATATGGCATAGAGAGGAACGCGCTTACCGCGATCAAGCTGATCAAGATCAGGATGGTCTGGCGTGGGAGGATAAAGCGCACGCCTCCGGTCATGTGCTGTATCGGGCTCTCATCTTCGGCATGGGGTATGGGTTTCGGTAAACCGCGCATCATGAGCAAACTGATGATGACGGCGATAAAAGAAAATCCATTAATGAAGAAAGCATTGCCCTCACCGGTGGTTGCCACCAGCACCCCTGCCAGGGCAGGACCAATGGCACGCGCCGAGTTGAACATAGCCGAGTTCAAGCCGATCGCGCTGGTCAGGTCTTCCTTGCCCTCAACCATATCTACGGTGAAGGCCTGCCTGGCCGGCAGGTCCACCGCTATCGCGGCTCCCAGGATGAAAGCCATGATGTACACATGCCAGATTTGAACCGTCCCGCTCCAGACCAGCGCCGCCAGCAAGAAGGCCTGGATGAGCATGACGCTTTGGGTGATCAGAATAATAGTGCGTTTGGGGAAACGGTCTGTGATCGAACCACCCCACAGGGAAAGTGGGATGAGAGGCACCAGCCCGATAAAACTGATTATACCCAGAGAGGTGGCAGAACCGGTCAGGCGGTAGACGAGCACCTGCTGGGCCATGGTTTGCATCCACGTGCCAATCAGGGAAATTCCCTGACCAACAAACCACAGCGAATAATTGCGGTGCCGGAAGGCACGGAAGGTGGCGGGCAAGCTCACGCTGGTGAACATTTATTGCGCCAGCTTCGCGACTGTGACCCCTTCACCGCCTTCTTTATCCCCACCAGACTCGAAGGATTTCACATGTGGGTTATGCCCCAGTGCTTCCCGGACGGCCAGGCGTAATTTCCCGGTGCCCTTGCCATGGATGATGCGCACCCAGGGCAGCCCGGCAAGATAGGCCGAATCGAGGTAGCGGTCGAGCGCATCCAGCGCTTCTTCACTGCGTTGGCCGCGCAGGTCGAGCTCGATCCCGGGAGACTCGGCATACAGCTGTGATCCGGTTTGTCGCCCGGTGCCCGTGGATGTATCAGCCGCTGGTCGGGGATGTCTGCCGGCGATCAGCTCACGCGCCGTCGGCAGACCGGTAGGGCTGGACGGCATGACGGGTGCTTCACCCATAAGCTGAAGCTCCGCCAGCCTGGCGCGTATGCGCAGCACACCCACCGAGACTTCCGCTTCTTCTTCACCCAGCGAGGTGACCACACCCTGGGTGTTCAGCGAGTGCAGGCGAACTTTATCCCCCAGTCGAATGGCACGCCGCACGGGAGCAATGTTGGTTTCAGGCGCCCGGCGTTCAACGGGAGCCGCGATGGTATCTTGCAGCTCTTCAACCTGCTGCTCAGCTTCTTCGATGACTTCCAGCGGCTGCCTGGTGCGCGCCAGCTGCCGCCGCACATCGCGTAACTCGTCCTGCAGCTCTTCCAGCAGTTCTTGAGCCTGTAACCGGGCTTTGTCCAATACTTGCATGCGCTCATCTTCGATCTTATCCAGACGGCTTGCCAGCTCAGTGCGCATGGTTTCAGCTTCGTGGTGGGCGTTTTCAGCCGCGGCGCGTGCCTTACGCGACAGGTCACGTTGGCGATGGATTTCATCGAGCAAATCTTCAGCCCGCAGGTCTTCCGGGCTGAGTTCTGAACGGGCAGATGTAATGATCGGATCGGGCATCCCGAGGCGCTGAGCGATAGCCAGGGCATTCGAGCGACCGGGCAATCCGATCGTCAGGTGGAAGGTCGGGCGGAGCGTCTCCAGATCAAATTCAACGCTGGCATTGACCACACCCGGAGTGGAATGGGCGAAGGCTTTCAGCTCGGGGTGGTGCGTGGTCACCAGGGTGGTGATGCCGCGCTCGAGCAGGTGCGTGAGCAGGGCGCGCGCCAGGGCTGCTCCCTCCTGCGGGTCGGTCCCAGCTCCCAATTCGTCCAGGATGACCAACGACCGCGGGTCAGCGTGCTCCAGAATGCGGATGATGTTAGTGATGTGCCCTGAAAAAGTGGACAGGGATTGTTCGATCGACTGCTCGTCGCCGATATCAGCGTAGATGTTGTGAAACAGGCTGATCTCAGAGCCGGAATGCGCCGGGATGTGCAGTCCTGACTGCGCCATGAGCGCCAG
>JBGOYO010000376.1:0-3338 GCA_041479715.1 Anaerolineae bacterium | reverse complement strand
TTCAGCCAGTGCCAGCAAGCGTAGATCCTCCACCAACCGCTCTAGCAAGTAGGTTTCTTCAAGGGCTGGAGCGATATCGGCTTCATCCGCAGGGTACACCCCATCCAGGATACCTTCCAACCTTCCGCGCAGGATGGTGATTGGGGTGCGCAGCTCGTGGGCAATATCTGCCAGCATGTTGCGGCGTTGGCGGTCAGATCGTTCGAGCTCATCCGCCATATGGTTAAAGTGGATGCTCAAAGCAGTTAAGTCATCATTCCGGGCCCCAACGGGCACGCGTGCACTGAGGTCGCCTTGCGAAACGGCTTGTGCTGCTGCAATCACTTCGGATAGTGGGTTGATCATGCGGCGCATAAGCAGCAAGCCGATGACCAGGGTCAATATACCCAGCATGATCGAGATGATCGCTGTCGGGCCAATCAGTGTGAAGATAAGCTGCACTGCGCGGGGTAGTGTGCCACGGTCCACCCATAATGTACCGATCAGTGACCCATTGATGATGAGTGGTTGTCCTGTTTCGTTAGCTCTCGGAGTAAATTTCGTACCGATCAACCGACTGGTAGTAACGCCATGATCGATGATCACGATTCCATTTGCATCCACCACGATGGTCCGGTCCCAGTCAGGTCGCAAGGCACGGATGGAGGTGTTGGTGCGTTCTTCCAACACAACTTGAACTCCCTGCCAGCTGCCATGCCCCAGGTAATAGGTTTCGAGGACGATAGCGGTGGGTGTGCGGAAAATTGGATTACCCCCGGTGCTTCTGGCAATGACGATGGTGGATGCAATTAATATCAATAAAACGGTCAAGAAGACGACGATGCCGAATGCGCGGAGCAGCAATCGCAGTAAACGCCGCCTGATGGATTGAGCCGAAGACGCATCTTCTTGGTTCATCGGTCTGACCCGATGAACTTGTATCCAGCTCCGTGGACGGTTACGATGTGGCTTGTTCCGCCGTCTCCTGGCTCAATCTTGCGGCGCAGGTTGCGGATGTGCGAGTCTATAGCACGCTCATAACTCTCAAACGCCACACCTCGCACAGCGGTTAACAGCTGCGCTCGTGAAAAGATGCGCCCTGGCTGGCTTGCAAGGGTTGCCAGCAGCTCGAATTCGGTTGGGGTTAGCTGGATTTCGCGGTCTGGGAAGCGCGCACTGAAATGACCCCGGTCAAGCGCCAGGTCACCCGCATAGATAATATCAGCCTGTGGATTGCCTGTGCTTCGGCGCAGTACCGTGCGCACGCGTGCCACTAGCTCACGCGGGCTAAATGGTTTGGTCATATAGTCATCCGCGCCCAGCTCTAGGCCGATGAGCTTGTCAGTCTCTTCCACTCGCGCCGTGAGCATGATGATCGGTATGTTACTATCACGGCGCAGTTCACGGCATACGTCAAGACCATCCATCTCAGGCATCATCAGGTCGAGTACCACCAGATCAGGTTGGCTCTTACGAGCAAGGGCCAGCCCGGTGGGTCCATCGTAAGCATGCATCACATCGAAGCCGGCTTTGATCAGGTAATCCTGGCAAATCTCCACGATTTTTGGCTCATCATCGATCACCAATATCTTCTTAGCCATGTCGCCTCCATTATCGCATACAACCGCCATTGACAGAAAGGGTTTGGAGAATCTGCAAGGAAACGAATTTATCTAACTATTCTCTCAACTTCAACCTGCTCAACAGCTTCTGGGGCTGCAAATGACTTCCTGGCTGAAGGCAGGAGCAGCAGAACAATCACCGCCGCCGCCATGAGAATACGTATAAGGTTCTCGATCAACACTGTGGCTGAGAAGACACGAATAAACCCAAGTATGGTCAGTATGATGACCAGCACAGAGATCACTATAGCCATGACTGCTGCCCAGCGCTTGGTTTTGAACAGCCCGATGGCAGCGACCACTGAAAGCACGAGCAGGATAATATCCAGGCCTATAATCACCGGTTGGATTATTCGGAGTATCCTGGCAATTCCAGTGCCAGCCCCACGGTTGAAGGTGAAGTTTGGGGTAGTACCCTGGCCGTTCTGGCCATTAGGAAGCCCATTTTGTGGGAAACCATTCTGCGGGAAACCGTTGGATTGGGATCCATTCGGAGGAGTGAAGTTGGGGTTTCTAAATTGCCCTGCCACAAACTGCCTATTGCCCGCTCCGCTCCCCAACAACCCAAATTGGTTTGCAATCCCAAGCCCGGCGACGAACAGGCTCAAGACGATTAACAGGATTGCTGCGATCGTAACTACCGAAGGTCGCTTCCTAGTGTCGATATTAGTAGCGCCCATATTAGTATTGTCGATATTCGTAGTCTCTGTATTATTCGTGTCCATATTTCCTCCTAATCGTTTTCTATAAAAAGAACGATCTTTCTATTGGGGATTGAGCTTTTATCCCAGTAAAAATCGTTCTACGCTGTGTAATTAAACATATCACTCGTACCGTAAAGCTTCAATTGGTCTCAGAGATGCGGCCTGATATGCAGGATAGATGCCGAAGAACAAACCAACCAGTGCTGCGAAGAAGAAGGAATACAGGATGACATCCAGGGAGACATACGTAGTGATCAACCCTGTTAGGGTGACTATACCTGCAATACCCGCTCCCAGCAGGATGCCAATGATCCCTCCAACGAGGCTTAAAGTGATGGTTTCGACGATAAACTGCATCAGGATCACTGAGCGTCTGGCACCTACCGCTTTACGCAAACCGATCTCACGCGTGCGCTCACGGACAGAAACCAGCATAATATTCATGATCCCGATCCCGCCTACGAATAGTGAAATTCCGGCGATGGCGCCCAGGAAAGCTGTGAGTGTTGTAGTAATGCTGGTTAATGTGCTCAGTGCCTGGCTTTGACTTGAGACAGAGAAGGGTAGTGTATCGCTTAGGGTTAGACTATGATCTCTCCGCAGAATGTATTCCACCTGGCTGATCACTGGATTGACATCATTTGAAGTGGCAGCTGAAACGGCGATGCTTGAGAGTACGCGTTTACCATTCTCCAGCGCCCTGCCTCCAAATACCCGGCTATAACCCGTCTCCATTGGTATCAATATAACATCGTCCTGGCTGAAAAAACTGGTTGTGCCCTTCGATGCCAGCACGCCAACCACGGTGAAGTTAATCCCATTGATGGTGATACTCCGCCCCATTGGGTTTAAACCACTGAATAAATCTGTAGCAGCCTGTGAGCCAAGTACAGCGACACGGTCTTCTGTAGAATTATCGTAATTACTGATAAAACGTCCATCAGTCACGGTATAGGCATTGACCGGGGCAAACCCCGGCGTAACACCAGTGACCGAGTATTGAGATTGGTTGGCACCATACATCACCTGAGCA
>JBGOYO010000375.1:0-3349 GCA_041479715.1 Anaerolineae bacterium | reverse complement strand
CCGTGAGAGCAAATCTTCCAGCATGGAGCGCTCTTCCAACACCCGGAGTGCCTTACGTGCCGATTCCGATTCGGCAAATTCAGGTTCTGCCAGTACATTGGATAATCCATCCCGGTAGACCTCACCGGATACCACCTGTTTCATCCTGTCCTGCTCCTCGCGGATCAGCTTGAGCACGTCCTGTTCAAGGGCATCAAATTGACCATTCAGCGAAGCTATGCCGTCTGCATCCAGCCCTTCACAAAGCTGGTTGATATGCCCGGCCGCTGTCGAAAGCTGCTCCTGCGAGACCGGCTCTGCCAGAGTCAGCATCTGCTGCCTCACCTGCCCGCCTGTCCACACCATCACCATCAAAACCTGTCTTCCATGGGTGGAGATCAGGCTCAGATGTTTAAACCGCGCCGATTCTGGTCTCGGCGATGTCACCAACGAGGCGCCTTGGGATTGGTGCGCCAGCACCGATGCTGCCAATCGCATCCAGCGGTTCACATCCCGCCCGGCCTGGTAAAACTGGTGGGTGATCGTCCGCCTGGTATTCATCGGCAGCTCAGTCTGACCCATCAGCTGGCGCACAAAATATCGGTAACCTTCTTCGGTGGGTTCGCGGCCCGCTGATGTGTAAGGTTGGCGCAGGTAACCGGCATCAGTCAGCTCCACCATATCATTCCGGATGGTCGCCGAGCTGGTATCCAGATTGTATCTTTCAATTAAAGCTTTCGATCCAACCGGTTGTGCCGTTTCTACATAGGTATGGACGATCAGTGCAAGGATAAGTCTTTGACGTTCGGTTAGTGTAGTCATCTGCTTTCCCTATAATTTAGCACTCTCGATGTGAGAGTGCTAAATTAACAGATATTATGATACCATGACGGATTGGGTACGTCAAGCGGGGGGCTGGTAGTTCTTATAAAACTCTAACAAGCTGGTTGTTGACCTTTTTCAGCACTCTCGTTATAATCATGCTAATCGAATAATAACCTTCGGGGCAGGGTGATGATGGTTTTCCCGTCTATTCCCGACCGGTGGTAAAGCCCACGAGCCATTAATTTTGGCATGATCCGGTGAGATTCCGGTGCCGACGGTACAGTCCGGATGGAAGAAGGTAATATTCTAACCAAGATGTCGTGTGCGTTATGCACGCGGACTTACCTGATGGTTAGGTGTTATTGCCCCGAAGCACTCTTCGGGGCTTTTTGTTATATGAAGACGAAACCTTGGCTGATTATCCTATCTTTGCTGATCGCACTTCTAGTGTGGCAGCTCGTTGTTTGGTTTGGTCGTTTTCCAGCCTTTATTCTTCCCTCACCAGAACAGGTCGGTGTACGTTTCATCCAGAAGGTCTTGGATGGCAGCTTGCTCCATAATACCCTGATTACCCTGATTGAGGTGCTGGCAGGGTTGGCATTGGGGGTATGTGTAGCAACCGTTCTCGGATACCTCCTGGCGCGTTCCATTCCTCTCGAACGTCTGCTTTCTCCATACATCGTTGCCAGCCAGTCCATTCCGATCGTCGCCATTGCACCCTTGCTGGTGATCTGGTTCGGACCAGGTTTATCGTCCAAAATCTTGATCTGCGCCTTGATCGTTTTCTTCCCAGTGTTGGTCAATACGGTGGTAGGGGTTCGTTCTGTGCCTGAAGACCTACGCGACTTGATGCGTTCGCTTCAGGCTACCCGCTGGCAAACCTTGAAAAACCTGGAAATGCCTGCTGCCTTACCTGTCTTTCTGGGTGGGCTGCGCATCGGTGCCACGCTTGCCGTCATTGGGGCCGTCGTAGGTGAGTTCGTGGGTGCCAAGAGCGGGCTTGGATTCATGGTCAATGTCGGTCGTGGTGTGTACGATACTGCGCTTGTTTTTGTCGCAGTCTTTACCTTAATCGCCCTGGCTCTCATTTTATACGGAACGGTTTCTCTGATCGAACACCGTCTGTTGAGCTGGCAGCAGCGTCCTGAAAATGATGGCTTGTTGAAAACTGATCCACCGCTGAAAACGTAATTATGTACATGTAGAGGTGCCTGAATGATAAAAAAGCTGCTGTTGGTCATCCTGATCCTGGTCGTGGTATTTACCGCTGCCTGTGTCAGCGCCACGGTAAACCCTACCCCTGAATCGAGCCCTGTCTTGACCACTCAAATTGCCGGGTCAGCAGATACGCCGGCGGGTACGCTTCAGTTGATCCATGTCCGTCTGCCCCTGGGTTACATCCCCAATGTTCAATTTGCTCCCCTGTATGTTGCCGTCGAAAAGGGGTATTTCGCCCAGGCGGGGATCGATATCGAATTTGACTACAGCTTCGAAACGGATGCAGTTGCCCTGGTAGGCGCCAATCAGCTCCAGTTTGCTGTAGTTTCAGGTGATCAAGTCTTGTTAGCTCGGGCACAAGGCTTACCGGTCGTGTACGTGTTAGCCTGGTACCAGGACTACCCCGTATCGGTGGTGTCCAAGGCAGGTGGAGGCATCCTTAAACCGGCTGACTTGAAAGGCAAGCACATCGGGCTTCCCGGTCTATTCGGAGCCAGTTACATCGGTCTGCGCGCCCTGCTTAGCGCTGGTGGATTGAAGGAGAGCGACGTCACCCTCGATTCGATCGGCTACAGCCAGGTGGCCGCCCTGGTCAGCGATCAGGATCAGGCTGTGGTAGTCTACACGAATAATGAACCCATCCAGCTACGCGCCATGGGGCACCAAATCGATGAAATTCGGGTCAAAGATTACGCCCATCTCGTTTCGAATGGTTTGATAACCAACGAAACCACCATTGCCCAGAACCCTGACTTGGTGCGCAAAATGAACCAGGTTATCCTGAAGGGCATCGCAGACACCATCGCTAACCCTGATGCGGCTTACCAGACCTGTCTGAAATATGTGGAAGGGCTGGCACAGGTTGATCAGGCTGTACAAAAGCAGGTGCTCGCCACTTCCATAGAATTCTGGAAGTCTGAAGCCCTTGGATACTCTGATCCAACCGCTTGGCAGAACACCCAACAGGTGCTTCTGGATATGGGCTTATTGACCAAACCCTTGGATGTGACCCAGGCATTCTCCAATGAATTCCTACCACCGAAGTGAGTTCGAGCAATAGAAACAGGACACCCAATGATGGATCATCCACCTGGCGAGCCAATTTTACAGATTAAGCATCTCACTACTATTTTCCCCGATGGGAATAGTGGGCTGCATGCCTTGGATGATATCTCGTTTTCGGTCTTTGCCGAGCAATTTGTATGTGTCCTGGGTCCCTCAGGCTCTGGTAAGACCACCCTCTTGCGCATCCTGGCGGGTCTGCTGCCTCCGACTCAGGGCGAGATTATCTTTGGAAATTCTTCCCAAAAAGCCCCCCGCCACGGTG
>JBGOYO010000374.1:0-3387 GCA_041479715.1 Anaerolineae bacterium | reverse complement strand
TCCGAGCGTGCTCAGCACGCAGCGCTTGGTAGCGCTGGTAAATCCCGGCCTGCCGCTGCAGCTCATTCAGCAAGCGTGTAACTTCCGTTTTGCTCCAGTAGCTGTTGAAATAGACTTCGCTGGGTGCATCCTCAAAATGATGCATTTGCGCCAGCCTGTTGCGCCGCTTGACCAGGTTAATCAATGCATAGGCGTAAAGATCGCGCTGCGAGGCATATCCAGCATAAAGCTTTTTGAACCCGGTTTCGCGTATTGCACGGTCAGGATGGACGGAAATGGCTGCGCGCTGTCTGAGCACATCCAACTCACCCTGCTGTGTTTCCACCGTGCCGAAGTGGGTGCGCTGCACGAGGAGCTCATATAGCTCATATTCCCATTCGGTGCTTACCGCCGTGCCGCTCAAGATAGATTCTGCTTCCAAAGAAAGCGAATGGGGTTGATAGCGCTGGGCGGATTCAACTGCGAAGCGATAGCTTTCGAGCTCAGGTTTTTGTTCAGCGTAATGGTCTAGAACCGGTTGATCGATGCGGATCAGCTCCTGCTGGAGGAAGGCAGTCCGTTCACTGAATTCGGCTTCGAGCCTGGAGTAGATCGATTTGCTGGCGGTGTTTGTAGTGTCTATTGCATAATGCAGGTAATGGTAGGTGTAATGGCGGATGAATTCCACCAAGACTGTCTCGTAAAGCTGGAGCGCATGCAGCAGGTGACCGGCGGTAGCTGCCACCTCTCCTTGGAGATGTTCAAAATCTAGCAGGGTTTTGTTATACAGGTCACGTTCAGCCCGCTCCAATTCTGGGCTCAGAAAATAGTTTCGTGTGAAGTCAAAGGTATACATATGCTTATTTTGTCCGACAATGGTCATTTTGCCAATGGTTAACTGCACGTCATCCCCGAAAACACTCATCAACTATTAACTGATTAAGTATTGACTTAATTAAGCGAAAGATTTATTATAGTGGGCATGGATATATTTTATGCACTGTCCGATCCAACCAGGCGAAAAATCCTCGAGCTGCTCGCCAGCCAGGGAGAGCTTACCGCCACCCAAATCTACGCTAACTTTCAGGTTAGCCCACCCGCCATCTCTCAGCACCTCAAAGTCCTGCGTGAGGCAAATTTAGTCAAGATGGAAAAGCATGCCCAGCAGCGCATCTACCAGATCAACCCCGAGGCTGTGCTGGAGCTGGAAGACTGGTCAAAGCAGCTGGCGCAGCAGTGGAATCAGCGTTTGGATGTATTGGACGAAATCCTCAAATCTGAACAGGAAAAAATAGCAAAATAAATAGAAAGGATGTGTAAAATGGCACAAGAATTAACTCTCAAGCGTACTTTCGATGCTCCCCGCGAGCTCGTGTTCAAGGCATGGACCGATCCCTCCGTCCTGGCAAAGTGGTGGGGTCCAAACGGGTTTACCACCCCAATCTGCCAGGTGGATCCACGACCAGGCGGGAAACTCTACATCGTTATGCATGGCCCTAAGAACAGCGATTTTGACATCGACTTGCCGACAAAGGGCGTTTTTCAGGAGTTCGACCCACCTCGCCGGTTCGTGTTTTCAAACACGGCGATGCCGGACGAGAAAGGCGATCCCCAGCTGCAAACCTTGTGCACCGTGACCTTCGTCGAGACTGGTGGCAAAACTGAAATGACGCTGCATATTCTGCTAGTCAAAGCCACTCCCATCGCTGCTGGTGCATGGGCTGGCGCGGAGATGGGCTGGAGCCAGAGCCTGGATAAGCTGGTTGGCCTAAAGTTAAAAGTCTAAATCCGAGCCCTGTACCAAATATCAAAAATCGGTATAGCGATATAGCCAGCATGGCTTTATAAGAAAAACCGCCCACTTTTAGAGCAGTGGGCGGTTTTTTATCTTTTATGCGACTTGTTTAAGTACCTTTCGGGCTTACCAGTTGGGTTCCGGCGTGGCGATCAGCAGCAGTGACTCGAGCATCCAGCCTTCCCTGCTGTCTTCAATTACCCGCACATGCACCCAGGTATACCCATCTTTGTCCACTGGTTCTCCTAGCAGCTGCACAAGGGTGCCTTGCATCACGGCCGGGTACACGGTGCGAAAATCAAAGCCTGCACCCTCGCGGATGAGTGCCCCTTGCTCCGGGCCAATGCGGGCGTACACAGGGACGGTGGTGGGCGTCGGCGTTTCGGTGGGCGTGGGAGTGACCGTCGGTGTCAGTGTGACTGTCGGGGTGAATGTGGGTGGTACAGGCGTGGCAGTTCTCGTAGCTGTTGGTGGGAGGGTCGGGACAGCTGTGAAGGTGTTGGTAGCCGTGGGGGTATACGTCGGAACAGCCAGCGGCGCCCCGTACCATCCCAGAGTGGTGCTGTACGCACCCACCCCGAGCACCGTCGCCAACCCGATCAGTGTCACCACTCCCCCCAGGGTATATCCCAGGATAGTCATCGGGCGGAAACCCAGGATTGCCAGTGTGATCGCACCCAGGAGCACTGCCCAGGCGAGGTGGATGGCGAATACCACCAGCCCATCCGGGAATAAATGCGGTACCCCGCTGCCCAGGCCAAACCCCGCCGCAATGAGCGGCAGATACAATGTATATGCCAACGCCACGCTTGGTGCAGCTGGACTACGCTCGTGGTGGGCCATGGTTGCGGCGGTAAACACCGCTCCCACCGTCAATACAATGAAGTTAATCACCGACAGCTCGGCGCTCGCATAAGCCTGGTTCAATGAGGTTGGCGCCCACACCTGTCCCAGGTACCCTGCCCCCACACCAACCACGAACACTATGATGCCTCCAATGGCTAATGCCACCAGGCTGCGGGCGAAAAATTTATACGAGCCAACCACGGTCGCCAGCGAGAGGCCAATCACCGGCGCCATCAGTGGAGCAAAGATCGCCCCAAGAACCAAAATGACCGGAGAATCCAGCATGAGGCCCACACTGAAGATGATCCCTGCTATCACCGAGAAAAGGAAGAAATCGAAGCTGGGTGATGTCCGGCGCCTCACCTGGTCGAGCACAATGGCACGCTCGTCCACTTCCAGGGGAGCTAATAAGCGGCGCGCCCGCCTGCGCCGTGCCGGCGGCAGCATGTCAGGGTCGTCCGGGATATTATCAGATTTGGGAAGGCTCATTTACGTAGGGTGGCTACAATCCTGAGTGGTTTTTCGAGCATATCCAAAGCTTCAAAGATATTAGCGGCGAGCAGGTCTGCTCCCAGCAGTGTTTCCACTGCCGTCCCTTCGGGTGAGAGCAAACAAATTCCCAGGGCGGCAATCCGCAGCATTCCAGCATCATTAGCACCCTGCCCGATCGCAACCACCTGATCTGCACCCAGCTTGGCTACATAATTTTCTTTTTGATCGGATTCATTCCCGGGCTGGATGCGAATGGAATTAAGTCCAAGCCGTTG
>JBGOYO010000373.1:0-3392 GCA_041479715.1 Anaerolineae bacterium | reverse complement strand
TCTTGGGCTTCGGGAGGCACATGAGGATCGTACATGGTGGCTATCGCCATGATCGGGATGAGACCAAAGCCACCTGCCGCGATCAGACGGATGACGATTTCAGGGAGGGTGATGTTCAAGGCGGCGAACATGCCGAGGGTAATCATTCCAAATGCGACCCCAAAAATAAGGTAAACACCGGCGGTGATCATCACCTCGATCGATTTGGTTAAAAATGAGAAGCGATTGCTGGTGGTGGACTTGAATTTAAGCATAGCGATGCCCAGACCCATCCAGCACATAAGAGGGATTTGGATCACCATCAGGATTATATAGTCGCGACCGGCTGCGTCTACGCTTGGGGCGATCAGGAGGATATAAGCGCTGGCGACGATCAAACCAATGGCTGATATAGCAGAATATAGGTAATTCTTTTTAGATACAACTGCCAGGAAAATCAGGGTGGGGATGGTGGCAACGGGTGACCAGACCAGCAATAAATAGGGTACCTGATCCTGGAAAAGCCAGGTAGGATTAGAGACTGCCCACAGGATGAGCCCGGTGACAACCCCCAAGGCAAATGCCAAACCCCAATTGGTTGCCCGCCTTGTTTTTACCAGGGGGAGGTGTTCGAAGCGGGAATGCCAGGCAGATAATAAAAGGTTTTCGGGAGATTTTTCGTAAACTACCAGCAGGTCGGAACGAAATTCGGATTCTTCATTTATTCCTTTGGCAGATTGATAGAGGTCCTCCAGCTGGTCAGGAGAATTTATCGAGGCCTGGATTTCGGTTAGGTATTTCATCAGCATTGCTCCTATGGATTAGAAATTAGATTTCGAAGGTTTTATATAGTACCCACTAGTTAGGATAAGGACTTTTGAGGTTTAAGTCAAGCACTCGAGTGCGTGGTTGAACCAGAGTAATCTGTCCTTCGGACAAATGATCGGACAGATATAGTAAACGCATGTCAATACGAGCCGCAAGTGCACTTCTTGCAGCGTGGTAATCTGCTCTTTTATGGTATTGCTCAGTAAGACACTATCAAAGAGTGTTTTGGAAGTTTGTCCAAACTTTCGCCCAAACCTCACCCATTCTATTGCATTTCTGGGAGAAGTGTTGTACCCTATAGCCCATGAGACTGTTATTTGTCGCCGATGGTCGCTCACCCATCGCCTTGAGCTGGATCGCGTATTTTATCGATGGTAGGCATGAAGTGCACCTGGTGTCGACCTTTCCATGCCAGCTTGTTGACGGTTTGGCTTCGCTCGTGACCATCCCGGTAGCGCTGAGCGGAGCCATTAATCCTTCGGAACGGGGCGGCGGCACGCCTGTGAGCCTGTTCCGCCGAATTGTGCCGGTAAGTCTGCGCACGATGATCAGGCAATTTACGGCACCGTTTTCCTTCCCACAGGCGGCAGGGTCATTGCGGGAGGTAATTGAACGGATCCAGCCTGACTTGGTGCATGCGATGCGCATCCCATATGAAGGCATGATTGCATCGCTGGCGATGAAGCTGATTGATAATGGGAAGGCAGTCGCCAAAAAACCTCCGCTGTTGATCTCGGTGTGGGGAAATGATTTCACCCTGCACGCCAAATCCACGCCGACGATGGAGAGGTATACGCGACAGGCTTTGATAGCCGCGGATGGGCTACATTGTGACTGCCGTAGAGACCAGCGACTGGCAATAGAGCTGGGATTTGATGCGACCAAACCGGGCGTGCTGGTGCCATGCGCTGGGGGCGTTAGAATGGACCTCTTTCACCCGGCTGATACAGCCACTTCGGATGAGACCCTGGCATCGGATAAAAACAGCCCGGTGACGATCATCAATCCCCGCGGGTTCAGAGCTTACGTCAGAAATGACACTTTTTTTCACGCGCTCCCACGGGTGGTTGAACAATATCCACAGGCACATTTCATCTGCCCGGGGATGAGAGGGGAATCCCAAGCGGAAAAATGGATTGCGGAATTAGGGCTGAGGGATGAGGTGGAGTTGCTGCCCAACCAAACCCGCCACCAGATGGCCGAGCTGTTCAGGAAATCAGCCATCACACTATCGATCACAACCCACGATGGTACGCCTAACACACTGGTCGAGGCGATGGCGTGTGGGTGCTTCCCCATTGCAGGAGATATTGAGAGTCTGCGCGAATGGATCTCACCGGGAGAGAATGGCTTGTTGGTAAACCCGGGTGACCCGAAGGCGCTGGCAGAGGCGTTGGTGAAAGCAATCGCACAACCTGAGATGCGGGAGGCAGCTAGGGAGAAAAACCTCCAGGTGGTGAGGGAGAGGGCGGAGTATGGGAAATGCATGGGGATGGTGGAGGCTTGGTACAGAAAAGTAATTGGCGGGTAGAGGATTTGAGCCGGGGATAGGTAATCAGATATCAGGTAATTAGGTATTAAGATGACATTTCTCTGGCTCATAGCTGACAGCTGAACGCTGAAAGCAGTCCTCATGAGAAATCTTAAATCTTCTTAAACCCCTTGCAGAATAGAACACTTGTGCTATAATATCCTATGGAGCTATCCACTTTTGATAGATTTTCTTCTGCCAATCGCGTCTACCCATCATCTAATACAACAGCATAACTTATTTGTTTCGATTTATTTTTTTTATTAAAAACAATTCCGTACTGAAAAAAACCTCCTCCAGTCTTTATAAAAATGGGTGAGGAGAAAAAGCGGTTCAATCGTATTACTATTTCATGTATTCATCAGGGAGGGCTTGAACCTGGGCGATGAAACGTCGGCCATCGTCGAAGTGCCCGTTGAAAACCCACATCGGCTGGACGTATAACCAGGGCACCATGTTCGGGTCGGAGGCAGCGGAAGCCTGGCAGCGGTCCAGGTTGACGGCATCATAGGCCAATTCGATATTGTCAATGGTGACCGTGCCCTCGAGCACTGAACCTGGATTTGAGGACGGGTCTCGTGTGTGATCCCAAACCTGAATCTGGGCGCTATCGGCGACCCCATCGGGCTTGGTACTGCCCGAAGTATCTTGAAGCAGCGTATAACCCCCAAGCTGTTGGTCGGGGATGAGGTAGCCTTCGATTTCGATCAGGTCACCCAGGCGACCGATGATATTTGCATCGGCGGGTGGGTAATCCATGGAAGATTTGAGGACATAACTCTCACCCGCTGGGGTGGTGAACAGGACGACCGATTGACCCTCCAGGGTCAGGATCTGCTCGGTGCCTGTCCAGACCTGGATTTTCTCGCCAGGATAGACTGGTTCATAAGCGGAGACATCGATGTAGACAATATGGTTCTCCAGGCGATTTACCTGACCCGATACACGGATGGGAAGGTTGTTATATTGATCTATGCCAGATAAATTATTCCCGATCAAGGAATATCCCCAATCGGGAGACAACCCGGAAGAAGTGTCGGGAGAGAAATTCACC
>JBGOYO010000372.1:0-3399 GCA_041479715.1 Anaerolineae bacterium | reverse complement strand
TTGACAAACCCATTTCGATAAGGATCACCGCATGCGTGAAGTAGCAATCTTAGGGATTGGTCAAACCACGGTTGACGAACATTGGGAGAAATCGCTGAAAGAATTAGCCGGCGAGGCGATTTTTGCCGCTTTATCCGATGCCAATCGCGATTCAGCCGAAGCGCTGTACATCGGAAATATGATGTCGGGTATCCTCAGTAAGCAGGAAAATCTCGGCGTATTGATCTCCGATTGGATCGGTTTAGCAGGAATGGAAGCCGAAAAAGTAGAGGCTGCCTGCGGTTCAGGGGCGGCTGCATTGCGGGCCGGCTTGATGGCTGTCGGTTCTGAGGAAGTGGACAGCGCTCTGGTGATCGGGGTAGAGAAGATGACTGAAAGCTTGCCTATAGAGACTACCGAAGCCCTAGCGACCGCTGCAGACGCAGATTACGAATCTGCCCAAGGACTCTCATTCGTTGCGATCAATGCCCTGGTGATGCAGCTTTATTTACACACTTACGGTTGGAAACACACTGATTTTGCCCCTTTTTCGATCAACGCACATGCCAATGGCTTTCACAATCCATTTGCCCGTCTGCATGAAAAGATCACTGAAAAAGATTATCTCAATGCCAGGATGGTAGCTGAACCGATCAACCTCCTCGATGCCTCCCCCACCGGTGACGGTGCCGCTGCAGCATTAATTGTCCCCGCTGATTCAATTTCTGCTCACGACCATCGCCTTATAAAAATTATTGGTTCAGCCTCTGCCACCGATACGATTGCCATCCACAGCCGAAAGGATCCTCTATGGCTTGCTGCAGCTGAAAAGTCAGCCCGTAAAGCTTACGATCAGGCAAAAATTAGTCCGGATGATGTTGATTTTTTTGAGCTGCATGATGCATTTTCGATTATGTCTGTGCTCTCATTGGAAGCCTGTGGATTCGCGGAGCGGGGCAAAGGACCTGTCCTGGGTCTCCGCGGCGATATCTCGATCAACGGGAGAATCCCGATTACCACGCGTGGTGGTCTGAAGGCGCGTGGCCATCCCGTCGGCGCCACAGGGATGTATCAAATAGTCGAAGCAGTCCAACAGCTCAGGGGTGAAGCTGCCCCAACCCAGGTAGAAGGTTCGAAGATTGGGATGGTACAGAATATCGGCGGCAGCGGCGCAACCATCATTACGCACATCCTGACCAACGCATAATCAAAACATAGTTGCCATAAGTAAAAGACCAGCAAATTGGTCTTTTTTGGCTAAATTCGAGAATAATGATATGATTAGTGGATGACGAATAGCACTATAGATGCATTTCCGGTTGTGGTATTCTAAAATGCTATGCATGAACTTGCGGTGACCGAGAGCATCCTTGAAATTTCTCTCCGGCATGCTAATCAGGCTAATGCGAAAAAGATCACGAACTTATATCTGGTGATTGGCCGGTTTGCCAGTATCATAGACGATTCCGTTCAGTTTTATTGGGACATTGTCTCCAAGGAGACTATCGCAGCTGGTGCCTTGCTTCACTTCAGGAGGCTGCCGGCAACTCTGGCGTGTCTGGACTGCAGTCACCAATTCCAACCCGCAGGCGATGGATTTTCCTGCCCCCATTGCAGCAGTGACCACATTAAGGTTGTATCTGGTGATGAATTTTACATGGAAGCGATCGACGTTGAGACGTAAAAATCAAACTCCATTTAAATAAAATGACTAAGAATATCCTTGTTGTAGAAAAAATATTGAGTGCTAATGACCGCATCGCAGCTGAAAACCGGGCGATTTTTGATGCTGCTGGAATTAAAGCTTTCAACCTGATGGCTTCCCCCGGCGCAGGTAAAACATCGCTGATCGAGCAGACGGTCAAACGCCTGCTACCGTCGATGAACCTGGCAGTCATCGATGGTGATATTGCCACGAGCTTCGATGCCGACCGTGCCAGGGCCGCCGGAGCAGTTGCCGTTCAGATCAATACTGGCGGAGAATGTCACCTGGATGCGGTCATGCTCAATTCTGCTTTAAAGCAGATGGACTTATTCGGAATCAGCTTGATCATTGTGGAAAACGTCGGAAATCTGGTCTGTCCAGCCAGTTTTCAGCTCGGAACCAATAAAAGTGTCTTGATTGCCTCAATCCCGGAGGGAGATGATAAACCGTACAAGTACCCCGGAATGTATCGCGGTGTAGATGCTTTGGTGATCAATAAAATCGACCTACAGCCGTACGTTGAATTTAACATGGATTTCTTTCGAAAGGGCGTGGAAATCCTGAATCCTGGGTTGGTCACCTTCCCTCTCTCCTGTAAAACCGGAGAAGGTCTGGATAACTGGATCGAATGGATCAAAGAGAACGTCTGAGCTCGTTCTCGCCCATTCTTAAATAGATGATTGGCACAAAGATTCATATCACCGGTATCGTGCAGGGGGTGGGCTTCCGTCCATTTGTGTTCACCCAGGCTATTCAAAAAGGCCTGACAGGATGGGTATGTAATACTTCTGCCGGGGTGGATATTGAAGTGACCGGTGAGCCGGTTGATATTTCCTTATTTATTCAATCCTTAAAATCCGAAGCGCCCCCACTGGCACGCATTGATTCACTCGACAGCCAGGAAATTCCGCTCAAACCATACGACACCTTTGAAATCGTCCATAGCAAGGTGGTCTCAGATGCTTTTCAGCCCATCTCCCCGGATATCGGCATCTGCCCGGATTGTCTGAAGGAGCTGTTCGATCCGCAAGACCGACGGTACCGCTATCCTTTCATCAATTGCACCAATTGCGGACCGCGCTTAACCATCATCGAAGATATCCCTTACGACCGGCCGAAGACCACCATGCGCGATTTCGCCATGTGCCCGAATTGCCGGGCTGAATATGACGACCCAACTAATCGCCGCTTTCATGCCCAGCCAATTGCATGCTCTGACTGTGGTCCACAGGTCTGGTTGGAGTATCCACTCCGTGAGAATAAGGCTCGAAAACAGGTATCGCAGGGCGATAATGCCATCTATAACGTCCAAAAACTACTTTTGAGCGGTAAGATTGTGGCGATCAAGGGTTTGGGAGGTTTTCACCTGGCATGTGACGCAACCAATCCCAAGGCCGTCACAGAGCTACGCCGTCGCAAGCTTCGCGTCGATAAACCCTTCGCCTTGATGATGGCGGATACTTCGACCGTCGAAGGGCATTGCTTACTTACTGAAGTTGAGCGTGAACTGCTCGAATCTAGGCAGCGCCCCATCCTACTCCTACCTCGAAAAGAGACCTCATTTATTGCAGCTGAAGTAGCCCCAAGCCAAAATACCTTGGGAGTCATGCTCCCCTACACGCCCCTCCATTACCTGTTATTTACTCCAGTAGATAATAATAAGAAACTGGCTCGAGGCCGAAAGTCTTATGTTATGCCACCTCTCGTCATGACCA
>JBGOYO010000371.1:0-3413 GCA_041479715.1 Anaerolineae bacterium | reverse complement strand
CTTGCATCAAGTATCCTCGGCAGGTCCAGTCAGCGGCATTTTGATACCAGATGAGATAAATAATGCCGGGAAATGTTAACTCGTCGATATCGGTGGGTGAAGGATGGTCGATTCCATGTGGATGAGAATGGTAGACGGCTAGTATATCCCATCCCTTATCCTCAACGAACATAAATGCCTTAAGTTCTTCATTTGGGTCCAGGCGAAACTTGAAAGCATCGTGAAGGATATTCGTGACCGGAATGATCAACCTGGATTTGTCACCCTTACCAGCCACTAAACCGCAGGCTTCTTCGGGTGACCTCGTAATGACATCTGCTTCCATCTGCTTCCAGTGCTCAGGTGTTAAGTATATCCCAGATGATAAGAGATTCATCGGATGATCACCGCGGCTCCCCAGGCGATGAGAATGCTGATAACCGGTTCTACAACCACACTCCGGGTTGGTTTTTGTTCGATCAGGTTGCAAAACAAGCTAATCAGCGCATACGATGGTCCAAGCAACACCAGTCCAAATGTGACCGGCGTGAGCGGCCAATAATTGAACGCTGACGTAATTTGGCCAATCACGAAGGCGATGATCGCCGATTCGTAAATGGTCCATTCTCCATGTAACCTCAAGTTGGTCACTCTGAGACTTACCAGCCAGGCTGCAAATACTAGCATGGGTACGTTGTATAATAAACGCACCCCTCCCGCACGTAGAGCCCCGGCAAACACCAGGAATATCGCAAATGACACCGCTGAAAGTGCTGCACTCGCGAACGGAAAGCGAATATCCTGTGGATCGACCGCTATATATTCGGCAAGTAATACCAGCACGAGGATGAATGCACCGCTGACCAGACCTAACCACCAGCCTAGTCCAACTGGAACTCCACCGAGCGGGATCCCAATGACCAATGCCGTCAGGGCAGGTAAGATTGCGTGCACGATACTCTGCTTCCCTTGGGCAGCAGGATGGCTGCGTATGAGCCAGTTAGCTCCAGCAGCAGTCATGCATGCCACCAACACGGAGGTTATCAGGTTAACATCGATGGTTAGCTCGATATATAACCCCGGCAGCTGGCTAGATATCTGCCAGCTCGGCAAGGTGATAAATCGTGCCAGCGTATAAGCCAATACGATCATGGCTGCCAAGACGCTTAATTGATCGATATTGGGAAGATTATTCCCGCGCACCTGACCTTCCATATAATGATTTTACCCTTCCCGTGAAAAATCTCCAAGAAGAATCCTTGTCTTGACGTTTTGCTTCCAATGGCTTAGGATTACTTGAAGGAGGGTGCTATGAGAATCGGCATGATGACCGATAATTATAAGACTCATATAAGTGGAGTCACAAATTACGTCTCTCTAATCAAACGTTGCCTCGAGAATGCCGGTCATGAGGTTTATGTTTTCACCTTTGGGAAAAATAGTGAACGGGATAACGAAAGCAACATCATCTACACTCCTGGTATACCAATCGCTGATTTCTATGTGAACATCCAATATGATCAACCGGCAAAAGAATTACTTTCATCAATGGATATCGTGCATGTTCATCACCCTTTTGCGAGCGGGATCCTTGCGCGGCGTTACTGTACGCCACGAAATATTCCAATTGTCTTTACCAATCACACACGTTATGACCTTTATACCCAGGTCTACCTCCCCATCTTTCCGAAAACGATGACTGAGGCAGGATTAAAAGCTTACCTATCTCAATTTTACCGTGCATGTAATTTAGTGATTATCCCATCCGACAGTATGTATCATGTTTTGGTTGAGCATTTTGGCTTAGCAGCGCCTGTAATAATTATCCCCAATGGAGTAGATCTGGAGCCATTCGGTGCAGATAACCAACCAGTAGATCGTCATATTTTTGGTTTTTCGAACGATGATTTAATAGCTATATATATCGGCCGGCTCGGCCCTGAGAAGAATTTATCGTTTTTATTGGATGCAATAAATAGAGTTTCGCTATCAAATTCTCACATACGGTTATTAATGGTCGGTGACGGTCCTGAGCGGAATAATTTAGAGATCCAGGTAAAGAATCTGGGCATTGAATCGAAAGTATCTTTCACCGGCATGATCCCCTATAGCGATGTACCTCATTATTTAGCCGCATCAGACCTCTTCATTACTCCATCGATTACTGAAGTTTTCCCTTTATCGGTAATAGAAGCCATTGGCGCAGGCTTACCAGTCTTAGGTATTAATGCTCCTGGTATCAGAGATATCATCGAAGATGGTAAAACTGGCTTGATTTCTCCTGACGACGTAGAATCCTTTACTGCAAAACTTGTTCTACTCTCGAATGACCATGAGCTTCGCCAAGCAATGGGCAAGCAAGCTATATTAGCTTCAAAGAAATATGATATCCGAACTATTGCAAACATTCTGATTCAACATTACCAGCGACTTGTTGATACCTCTAAACAGATTAATCAAGGAATTTCTTCCAAACCCACTCAGTTTTTAGACAAATTTCAATGATATCGAATCGTCGCCAATCATTAGGACGTCTTGGTGAATCCATCGCTGCAGCATATCTCGAAAAAAAGGGGTATTCCGTCACAGATAGAAATTATCGCACACCATATGGTGAAATAGATTTAATTGCACTGTTTAGCGATGTAGTCGCTTTTGTGGAGGTAAAGACTCGGGCAAGTAAATCGCTGGGCCCTCCTGAAATATCGATCACACCCCGCAAGGCGGAACACATGCGCAATACGGCAGAATATTATATTCAGCAGCATCCTGAGCTGACCAATGACTGGCGTATCGATGTCATCGCCGTCCAGATACAAGCCGGGAATTTAGCCCCAATAATTGACCATTTTGAAAATGTCATCGCTTGAGCAGCTCCAAAGAGATCAAATGAGGGGCGTCGTAGATCCAAAAATCCCCTTGGTCGTGATCCTGGGCCCAACCGCGGTCGGTAAAACAGAGGTCGCTATCAAGCTCGCTGAAAAATTGAACGGAGAAATCGTCTCAGCTGATTCGCGGCTGTTTTACCGCGGCATGGATATCGGTACTGCCAAACCAACGGTCGATGAGCGCCTACGAGTTCCTCATCATCTGATCGACATGGCTGATCCCGATGAAATCTGGAGCCTGGCATTGTTCCAGCTGGAAGCCAATAATGCCATTCGTACAATAGTTGCCGATCATCATTTGCCGATAATGGTCGGTGGGACAGGGCAATTTCTGCGCGCCGTTATCGAGGGGTGGAAGATCCCGTCAGCCGCACCTGATCCCCGCCTACGTATAGTACTCACTGATTGGGCTGAGACCATCGGGCCGGTAGCCTTGCATTCGAATCTTGTAGTCCTGGACCCCGTGGCCGCCAGCTCGATCGACCCGACCAACGTCCGCCGAACGGTCCGCGCATTGGAAGTTATTCTGTCGACCGGCCGGCGTTT
>JBGOYO010000370.1:0-3453 GCA_041479715.1 Anaerolineae bacterium | reverse complement strand
GCCTGGCGAAAAGGCGTTTTGGAGTGGGCGTAGTAGTTATGGTTGGTAAAAAAATAAAGGCTGATGGAAGGTATCCTCAGCCTTTTCTTTGTTGCTTTAGCTATAAGTTATTGATTTTATCCAGGAGAGCAGGATGAATTTCTTTAGCGATCCGATTACCTACATTGGAAATTGGTTGGGGAATCTATTGGTGAGTATTGGAATTTCCCAGCAAGTGACCAGTGTGATCATCACGTTTATCGCCGCGGGTGTGGTGGGGATGTTCGGATTCAGTCTGGTCATTTTCACCATCTGGCTGGAACGCAAGCTTTATGCCCGGATCCAGGACCGGTTAGGTCCGAACCGTGTCGGACCCTGGGGAATTTTCCAGACCTTCCCTGATATGATCAAAATCTTCACCAAAGAATATATTACTCCGATCGGGGCAGATAAAGTTGCCTACAACCTGGCGCCTATATTATCAGTTTCCGCGGTGCTGCTAATTTGGGCGGTTATGCCTTTCGCCAAGACAATCGTGGGCACGGATGTAAATGTGGGTGTACTGTACCTGGTAGCCATGGGCGGGATTGGGGCCTTGGGGATAATCCTGGCAGGATGGTCATCCAATAATAAATATTCATTGTTGGGGGCTTTTCGCGCCGTAGCACAGATTGTTTCGTACGAAGTCCCGATGGTCCTGGCTCTGCTCGTTCCCGTTTTATTGGGTCGCACAATGGGAGTGAACAGCCTGGTCAATGCACAGAGCGTCTGGTTCATCATTATGTCTCCCATTGCGGCATTTATCTTTTTTACCAGCTCAATTGCGGAAACCGGTCGAGCTCCATTCGACCTGCTGGAAGCGGAATCAGAGATCGTAGCAGGCTATCAGACCGAATACTCAGGCTTGAAATTCGGAATGTTCTACGTGGGTGAATTCCTGCATGCGTTTACCATTTCAGCGCTTTTCGCCACCCTCTTCCTGGGTGGCTGGCGAGGACCTTTCGCTGAACAAGTACCCATCGTTGGGGTTGCCTGGTTCCTGGCCAAAGCATTCATCGTGTATTTTTTCGTTGCACTGATCAGGATATCCATGCCTCGATTACGGATCGACCAAATGCTGAATTTCAATTGGAAATTTCTCACTCCCCTGGCGTTGGTTCTGCTCATTGCCACTGCAGTGGTGGATAAAGCCTTTTACATGGTAATCCCTGGATTGAATATATCGGCTGGCTTACTGCCCTGGGTCAGGGCGGGAGTCCATCTAGGGGTGAACGTGATCATCCTGTTAGTCACGGTCCAGATATTAAAATCCCACCATATCACGACGGTAAAGATTGTGGGAAAACCACGCCCAGTGGCGGTCGCTCCGGAACCTCCAGCTTCGGTGATTTCGTAAAACGGAGTAAATGTTTATGGCAGCTGAACAAATCATTTTCATCGTAGTTGCTGCGGTCACCCTGGGGGCGGCACTCTCGGTTGTAACCAGCCGTAACCTGATCCACTCGGCATTATGGCTGATTTTAGCCTTATTTGGAGTGGCGATATTTTATGTACTGCTTGATGCGGGATTTTTCGCTGTCATTCAGGTAATCATTTATATCGGTGCCATCGCCATCCTGTTCATATTCGCTGCCATGTTAACCAGGCGCGTGATGCAGGACACGGGTCCACAATCCAATTCCACCTGGTGGATCGGAGCATTGATCGCGGTGTTATTGTTCGCCGGTATTGCCCTGATATTTGTAAACTGGCAGGGTTTCACCACTACAGCTTCAGACTTGACAAATCCGGGTGGACGGATCGTTCAGCTTGGTCTGGCGTTAGTTTCTCCCGACCAGTATCTCATCCCTTTTGAGTTAGCTTCAGTATTATTAGTTGCAGCAATGATCGGTGCGATATATGTGGCTGGAGAGAAGAAGCAATGATCCCACTTTCATGGTACCTGATATTTGCAGCAGCCCTTTTCTGCGTCGGGTTATATGGCGTTCTGGTGCGTAAAAATGCCATCGCCATCCTGATGGGGATTGAGCTGATGCTGAATTCGATCAACATAAACCTGATCGCCTTCTGGCGCTACCGATCACCGGAGGGTATTGCCGGTCAGGCATTTGCGATTATTGTCTTCGCTGTTGCTGCCGCAGAAGTGGCGGTGGGTCTGGCATTGATCATCTCGATTTATCGTCGCCGGAGCTCGGTTGTAGCTGAAGATATGAACATGTTGAAGTGGTGAGCTGAAAGGATAGCTATGTCGACGGTATCAATCATCTGGCTTGTTCCCCTTCCACCTCTACTGGCATTCTTTCTGATTGTGCTGTTTACCAATCGCCGTAAGGCACTCAGCCACAGCCTAGCGGTGGGGGCAGCTTTACTTTCCTGGCTCGGGAGCATGGTGATATTTTTCCGGGCAATTACTACGGAGCATCTGGGCCTCAACCCATTCGAATCGGTCATCAACTGGCTGCCTACAGGAGATACCTGGTTCCAAATCGGTGTCAGGGTTGACCCGCTCACTGCAGCTACCCTATTCTTCGTCGCCTGGACCGTGCTGATGATTTTTATCTACAGCATCGGTTACCACAACTACGGTCAGCCCAAGGGTGACCACGACAAAGCTGGTCTACAACCACACGGAGCTACGGTGGAAGATGAACACGGGCACAAGCATCTCGTGCCATCGATCGAGCCGATGTATTCCCGCTTTTTCGCGTTCATCGGCTTGTTCGCATTTGGGATGTATACCCTGGTGGTCTCGAACAACCTGTTGACCCTTTTCGTCGGCTGGGAGATCATGGGACTGTGCTCCTACCTGCTGATTGGTTTTTGGTACCAGAAACCGACCGCCCGAGCGGCTATGATCAAGGCTTTCCTGACCACACGCGTGGGTGATGTTTTCATGCTACTGGGGATTGCCTACCTCTACACATCCGTTGGCTCTTTGAGCTACACCGATATCTTCAAACCTGAGACGCTGCAGAAGCTCGGCTCAACACCTGCGGTAGGAGGTTTTCTGGGACTATCGGCAGCAGCGTTGATCGGCATCCTGCTGTTTATTGGGACGATCGGTAAATCAGCGCAATGGCCGCTACATGTGTGGCTGCCCGATGCCATGGAAGGCCCTACACCCGTCTCAGCCATGATCCATGCCGCCACCATGGTCTCTGCCGGTGTGTACATGGTCATCCGTATGTACCCGCTGCTCCGGGTAGGGAGCGAGGCCGGGCACTTATCGCCTGCCATGAGCGTAATGGCGGTGATTGGGACGTTTACGGCGATATTTGCCGCCACCATTGCGGTGGCGCAGAACGACATTAAACGAGTACTGGCGTATTCGACGATTTCGCAGCTTGGGTACATGATCGCTGCACTCGGCATTGGTGCATATGTCGCTGTGGTGTTTCACCTGATCACGCATGCGTTCTTCAAGGCGCTTTTATTCCTGGGATCCGGCTCCGTCATCCATGGGGTTGAACATGG
>JBGOYO010000369.1:0-3453 GCA_041479715.1 Anaerolineae bacterium | reverse complement strand
TGCCACCACCGCTAAGCAAACTGCAAACGCCCTCGAAACCGATGTCGGCGGTGTTGTTGCTGCGGGTGGATCGATCATCAATACTGCCGAGGCGATAGGGGCTCAGCATCCAGGCCTTGTCGAAACAGTCAAGGCGGTCGCAACCCAGGGTGCACCGCTGTTATCCACCATTGAGGCCGTCGCCACCTACAATCCAGGTTTGGTCCAAACCGCTCAAGCGATCATCCAGAATGAGATTCCTACCGGTGAGGCTCCCAGCGATATACCGATTATGAATCGCGATCAGCTTCATGATTTTCTTGGCTCAAGTCAATACATTTTCTACACCAGCCCGAACCAATACGCTGACGTCTTACAGTTTTACCAGACGGAGATGCCAAATAATGGCTGGCAGCTCAATCAAACTAAGTCTCAAAATTATTCAAATGCTGCCCAACTGATCTATGAGAAGGATAATCGCACTGCAACCATCAACCTATCGCTCAATCCGCTCAACAATACCACCGTCATAGTGATTAATATCACCAGCTGATGAATTATGGATGGGATCGATACTTTCTTTAATCCTGGATCTGTCGCAGTTATTGGAGCCTCACACAACCCTGAAAAGTTGGGCTTTGCGGTTGTAAAAAATCTAATCGATGGTGGTTATTCGGCCAAAGGGATGGTTTATCCGATTAACCCCACAACTCCTGAGATTCTTGGATTCAAGGCCTACCCATCTGTACTGGACGTTCCCGAACCGATCGACTTAGCGGTCATTGTCATCCCATATCCATATGTTCCTGATGCGCTCCGCACCTGCGGGAAGAAATCCATTCCCTCGGCGATCGTGATCAGCGCAGGCTTCCGTGAAGCTGGTCAGGAAGGCTTGGAACGGGAGCTTGAGCTGGTTCAGATCTGTCATGAATACAATTTACGCTTGATCGGGCCGAATTGCCTGGGGGTGATCGATTCATTCACGCCCCTGAATGCTTCATTTGCTGCTGGCACGCCACCGGCAGGTCCTTTGGCATTTATGTCTCAATCCGGAGCCCTGGGAACAGCTGTCCTGGATATCGCCCTGGCAGGTCGGCTGGGATTATCCAAGTTCGTCAGCCTGGGGAACAAAGCCGACGTTTCTGAGATAGATTTATTAAACACCTGGGTGAAAGATGATCACAGTAAGGTGATTCTTATTTACAGTGAGGGCATGCCCAGCGGGCAGGAATTCATCCGGGTAGCGCGTGAAGTCACTCGCCAGAAACCTGTCGTAGCAATCAAGTCCGGTGTAACTCAATCTGGGTCTCGAGCCGTCTCTTCCCACACCGGTTCCTTGGCTGGGTCAGAGCAAGCCTACCAGGCAGCATTTCATCAAGCGGGAATCTTGCGGGCAGAATCGATGGAATCACTTTTCGATATGGCCCTCGCGTTAGGCTACCAACCTCCGTTGAAGGGAGATCGTATCGCCATCATTACCAACGCCGGTGGACCGGGAATCCTGGCAACCGATGCTTTGGAGAAAAACGGTCTGGCGCTGGCCAGGTTTGAGCTGGAAACCATTCATGCCTTGGAACAATATCTTCCCGACGCTGCCAGTGCTGCCAACCCGGTAGACCTCTTGGGAGATGCCCGCGCAGATCGCTACCAATTCGCGCTTGAGCAAGTCGCCAGGGATCCAAACGTCGATGGCATTATGGTCCTCCTCACCCCTCAAGCAATGACAGAGATCGATGCAACTGCGCAAGCGGTCAGTTCACTGGCAGCCAATCTCCCGCTGCCCATCTTGGGGTGTTTTATGGGCGAAGCCCGTATTCGCAGTGGTATCGATATACTGACTTCCCACGGCATTCCCAATTACCCCTTCCCTGAACGTGCCGCCGATGCGTTCAGTGCAATGGCTGGATACCGTTCGATTAAATCTCGCCCGATACTCGAGTACCTGCATTTTGATGTCGACCAGCCCTCCGCCAAAAAGGTTTTTGATCAGGTCCGCCGGGAAAACCGACTGACCATTGGAGATGCTGAATCACGCCTGGTCTTGCAGGCTTACGGACTGCGTATCCCAAAATCCGAGATTGCCGAGACGCCGGAGCTGGCTGCCACAATCGCCGGAAAAATTGGTTACCCGGTGGTGCTAAAGATTGCTTCCCCGGATATCCTCCATAAAACCGATATTGGAGGGGTAAAAGTTGGGTTGCAAAATGCCTCTGATGTCAAAGATGCCTATGAGCTGATGGTTTACCGGGCGCAGAGATATCTTCCCGAAGCTCGTATCTGGGGTTGCCTGGTTCAAGAGATGGCTCCCCCAGGCGGGTTGGAGGTGCTGGTGGGCATGAACCGCGACCCGCAGTTTGGACCCTTGATCACCTTCGGATTGGGCGGTATCTATGTGGAAACGCTGCGGGATGTCACTTTCCGGGTAGCACCGCTCGCCCGCCAGGAAGCAGAGGAAATGATTGCTGAGGTTCGGGCGCATGCGCTTTTGGATGGGGTACGTGGGCAGCCACCAATGGATAAATCTGCCATTGTTGATGCGCTGCTGCGTATCTCTCAGTTGGTCGAGGATTTCCCTGAGATTAACGAAATGGATATTAACCCACTGATGGTCTTCCCCCAGGGAGAAGGTGCTCTAGCTTTGGATATGCGGCTGGTTTTAAAATAGCTGAAAGCTGATATTTTATGGTTAATAAGAAAATCAGCAATCGGCTAGGATCAGTATAGTGGAAAGGGAAAAAAGATGAAATCACTCTATATCACCGGCGCCGAGAGATATTCTGGGAAAACCGCTACATGTCTGGCATTGGGTCTCCGCATGCAGCAGGACGGTTTTCGAGTCGGCTATCTCAAACCCCTCAGCCTTCAGCCCTGGCGTATCGGCAATAAGATCGCCGATGAAGATGCCGCCTTTGTGAAGCAGGTGCTTAACCTTTCCGCTGAACCATGGGAACTTTCACCGATTGTGATCACCCCCGAGTTTTTACGCCACCATCTGGTCAACCCTGAGCGTGAAGATTTGATGGCTAAGGTCGTCGAGGCATTCCAGAAATTGGGTCAGGATCAGGATATATTGATCCTCGAGGGAGGTGGCAGTTTGCGTGAAGGTTATGTCGTCGGATTGCCCACGGTGGGTGTGGTGAATAAACTCGGCAGCCAGGCGCTGGTGATCGCCAAATATCGTGAAGAAGTGCGCATGCTCGATGACGTCTTGTCCACCCAGTCCCGTCTGAGTGAAGCGTTTTGTGGGATTCTCATTAATCGTGTTCCTGATGATGCCGCTGACTTTGTAAAAAAGATCGCCGTCCCATTCCTGGAGAAGAAGCAAGTCAAAGTGTTCGGCATCTTGCCTGAGGTCCGTGGTCTTTCAGCACTGACCGTTGGCGAGCTGATCCGCCTGCTGGATGCCGAAGTGTTGACCAAGTATCAGCGGGCAGAGGCATTGGTGGAAAACCTGACTGTCGGCGCGATGACTGC
>JBGOYO010000368.1:0-3457 GCA_041479715.1 Anaerolineae bacterium | reverse complement strand
CGCCTGACACAGAAGATCATTAAACAGAACATCGCCTTCAGCCTGGCGATTAAGGCAGCTTTCTTGTTGCTGACCTTGCCTGGATTGGCGACGCTCTGGATGGCAGTCTTTGCCGATATGGGCGCGTCTCTACTCGTAACGCTGAACGGGATGCGGATGCTGCGTTCAAAAAACTGAGACTTATCCCAGGGGTTCTTCCGGCACTACAAAAAACATGACCAGATAGATAAGGATGAAAGAACCAAACCCAAGCAGGGCTCCGGCGACGAACACTAAACGGACGATGGTCGGATCGATGGCGAAGAATTCGGCAATCCCGCCACACACTCCAAAGATCATCCGGTTGGTACGGCTGCGGTAAAGTTTTTTATTTGTGGGGTTCATTTTTCCTCCTTGAACGTACATTAGTATTAACGCTTATTACCCCGAAAGGTTGCGCTTAATGGCTGAAAATCCCCTTACTGAGTTGTCTCGTCCGCGTTTTCGCGGCTGCCTGCTAGGGTTGGCTGCCGGTGATGCCCTGGGTACGACCTTGGAATTCATGCGACCAGGCAGTTTTACCCCCATCAATGACATTGTCGGCGGTGGTCCATTCGACCTTGCTCCCGGCGAATGGACCGACGATACTTCTATGGCACTGTGCCTGGCGGAGAGCCTGATTGAGAAGGCCGGGTTCGACTCGATCGACCAGCTCGAGCGGTACGTGCGCTGGTATCGAACGGGATACCTTTCATCCAATGGCCGGTGTTTTGATATAGGCATCACCACCAGCGGTGCATTGAATCGCTTCGAGCATACGCGTGAGCCATTTCCTGGTCCGGATGCTCCCCATACAGCCGGGAGTGGTTCTTTGATGCGCCTCGCCCCGGTGCCCATGTTTTATGCCCGTCACCCCGTGCTCGCCCTCGATTACAGTGCCGATTCTTCTCGCACCACCCATGCAGCTCCGCAGGCAGTCGATGCCTGCCGCTATTATGGTGCGTTGGTGCTGGGAGCATTACACGATCTGTCCAAGGAGGTACTGTTATCTCCACCCGACACATGGGGATTTTTAGACGCGCACACACTGGAGGGGCTCAGCAGACTCGATCCAGCCGTTATCGATGTGGTCAACGGCTCGTTCAAGGAGAAACAGCCGCCATATATCCAAGGTAGCGGGTATGTGGTGCGCGGCATGGAAGCCGCCTTGTGGGCATTTCACCATTCCGCTGATTTCCGCGAAGGTGCCCTGCTGGCGGCAAACCTGGGCGATGATGCAGATACAACTACCGCCATATATGGTCAGCTGGCCGGGGCGTATTATGGGGTGGAGGGCATCCCGGTTGAATGGCGCACCAGGATTGTGCAGGCGGATCTTATTCTCAGCTTTGCGGATAAACTCTTCGACCTTGCCAATACGATATAGATAAGCTTGAGGTTCTCTACGATACCCAACTCACACGACGGCTTTCGCCTACGAGTGATCCTCCCGGTGCAGGGTAGGGTCTCGCTCACCTGTTAGAGAAACACACGGGCGGGTCGCGTCCATTCTTGGAAGATTTCTCCGCAATGCATCGATTTGCCTGGCAATTTCCAACCTCTAATGCAAGACCCGCCCCTACGCGAATACCCTCTTCCAGGGGGCGATTTCAATCATTATTCTCGGGCGGGTCGTGTCCATTCGTGTAATATTTCTTCGTAATCCATCGATTTGCCTGGCAATTTCCGACCTCTAAGGCGAGACCCGCCGCTAGGCATCGACCCACGCCAACCTTCATAGCTCATAAGGTTATATTCTCGATAGCTTTTATTTATTTTGTCTCACTATTTGCGATTTTAGCTATAATCATACCAGCCATTAAAAATCTTTCTCCATACATCTTTTTGGCGATGAATTATCCATTCACCACTGAAGGATATTCTCTCTTCCTGCTTGAGGAGCTGCTCCATGGCATTAATAGAAAAGGTTTACTGGCACGAAACTGTCGAAATGCCAAACGCCGAACTTTTAAACCCCATGCCGCCAAAGTTGGACCTTGCGGTGATCGGCGGTGGAATTCCTGGACTGGCGGCTGCCCTCCAGCTTGCCCGCCGGGGTGTATCGGTCGGCGTGCTGGAGGCTGAAACGATCGGCTGGGGTGCCAGCTCACGCAACGGTGGCATGGCTCTCACCGGTCTCAAGCTGGACGCAGAGGTGGTCGAAGCCAGGTATGGTCGCGACCTCACCCACAGGTTGTTTGTGGATTCGCTTGCCTCGCTCGCCACGGTCGAGCAGATCATCACCCAGGAGCATATCGAGTGTGCCTTTGCCCGCACAGGTCACCTGCTGGTGGCAAACAAACCCGCTCATTACACCGCCCTACAGCACGAAACTGAATGGTACGCGAAGCATTTCAACCATCACACCCACCTCGTCCCCAAGGATGAGCTCCAATCTGAGATTGGCTCACCGATTTACTACGGCGGTCTGGTGGACGAGACCAGCGCAGGGCTGAACCCGGCGCAGTACGTGGCCGGTTTGGCCAGGTCTGTCGAAAGCTCGGGAGGCATGTTGTTTCCCAAAGCTGAAGTTCTGCACATCGAGAAAACCCCGGATGGTTTTAAGCTCACAACCCGGCGTGGAGAGCTTTTTGCCAGCCAGGTGCTGGTAACCACAGGCGGATACACCCACTCAGCCACGCCTGCGTTACAAAAACGCATTATCCCCATTGGCTCTTATATCATTGCCACGCAACAAGTGCCTGAAAGCCTGGCCCAGAACCTCATCCCCCATAAAAGGATGGTTTTCGATTACAAGCATTTCCTGAACTATTACCGTCTCTCCGCTGATAACCGCATGGTATTCGGCGGCCGGGCAGCCTTCTTTCCCGAAACAAGCTCGACCATCCGCAAGAGTGCAGAGATTCTGCACCGCGAGATGGTTCAGGTTTACCCGCAGTTAAAAGATATCGAGGTGGAGTACGCCTGGGGCGGCACGCTGGACTTTGCCTTCGACCAGATGCCGCACGCTGGTGAGCTGGAGGGCATCTACTACGCCCTCGGTTTCGCGGGTCATGGTGTGGCGCTTGGCACACACCTGGGGAAGCAAATCGCCAATGCCATCCTGGACGGGACGGTGAAGGAAATGCCCTATAATACTTACACCTTTCCCACTGCGCCAATGGGGTTGTATGATGGCAGACCATGGTTCCTGCCGTTGATCGGCTTATGGCACAGGATATTGGATTGGATTCACTAACTGAGACGTGTAGGTAGGCAATGGTTGTTAGGGCGAAGCATCTGCTTCCAATTTTCTTTCGTTAACTTAACAAACAAGGCAGATGCTTCGCCCCGACTAATATCATCGCTAATAATTATAGAACTCCAGTATTATTGACTTCTCAACAGTTATAATTGCTCAAATTTCTTATCGACGGAGACCTGACATGATCCCCAACCAGTGGTATGTAGTGCTCGAATCCAAGGAAGTCCGGCGCGG
>JBGOYO010000367.1:0-3459 GCA_041479715.1 Anaerolineae bacterium | reverse complement strand
ACCTGGGCACGCATAGTCCGCGCTGATCGCGAAAATTTCAAGCCGTGCAGTGAAAAAGCTGACCATATCCAGGAGCCAAAGATCAGCAGTGCCCATAATATGGACAGCCGGTAATAGAGCTTGCCCCCGGTAGCAAGCCCGGCGGTGACGCTGAGTGCCAATAAGGCTAGTACAACTTTTTGACCGGTGGTCATTATTTCGGACTGGCCTTCAAATCTCCCCCAGGGACTGGAACAACACTGAGGATTTCGTCAAGTATTTGATCGCTACTCAGATCGCGTAACCGAGCACCAGGACCAAGGATCACCCGGTGGGAAAGAGCTGGTTTGAGCAGCGCTTTAATATCATCCGGCAGGACGAAATCACGTCCCTCCATGGCTGCCATCGCCTGGCCCGTCCGATATAATGCCAGGCTGCCGCGTGGGCTGGCGCCGAGGTACACCTCGGCATGCTGCCGGGTCTGGTGGGTTAATTCGACAATATAGTGTTTAACACCCGGTGCTACATAAACAGATTTGATCGCTTCCTGGACTTTTAATAGCTCATCTACCGGCGCAACTTGTTGGAGCTGATTCACCGGGTGTTGGTACTGTTGCCGGTCGAGGATATTGATCTCATCATTGAGATCCGGATAACCCAACCTTATCCTCATCAAAAAACGGTCCAATTGTGCTTCAGGCAAGGGGAAAGTTCCTTCATACTCAATTGGATTTTGGGTCGCCAATACCATGAATGGTTTCGGCAGGATATGTGTCACACCATCTACCGTGATTTGGTGCTCTTCCATGGCTTCCAATAAGGCTGCCTGGGTTTTCGGAGTCGCACGGTTGATTTCATCTGCAAGCACAATTTGCGCTGTGATAGGGCCGGGTCGGAACTCGAATTGGGTGCTAACCTGGTTATATATGGACACTCCTGTGACGTCACTCGGCAGCATATCGGGGGTGAATTGGATCCGGCTGAAGTCGCAACCTAATGACTTGGCAAGACTGCGTGCCAGGACTGTTTTTCCCACCCCAGGCACATCCTCGATGAGCAAATGTCCCTGGCAGATCAAGCTGACGATAGATAACTCGACCACGTGGCGCTTTCCCACGATTACTTTCTCGATATTATTGACAATTTTCTCGGTAAAAGTTTGGATTTCTGTCATGCCATGCTCCAATTGCCAATTTATAGGTGAGTAGGTACCCCAAGCAAATATTATCATAGATTTCAAAACGGGCACCAATACATCTACTAAGGCATCCGCTGCCAGGTTCATTCAAATCTTCTCTTCATGGTTTTATGCTAAAATCCAACCTGAGGTAATTCCACTGATGCCAACCAAAGTCATCCTTAACCCCTATGCCGGGCGCTGGAAAGGCCTGCAGAAACGCGAAGAAATCGAAAATGCTTTAAAATCCGCTGGGATCAATTTTGACCTGGTTATGACTGAAGCTCCCAACCACGGCACTGAGCTGGCTCACCAGGCGGTTATAAATGGCTTTTCTCCGATCATCTCTGCCGGGGGAGATGGTAGCGTCAGCGAAGTAATGAACGGAATCGTCAATGCCGCTCAGGAGTTGGGGACTGAACCCACACCTTTGGGTGTCCTGCCCCTGGGGTCAGCAAATGACTTGATGGTGAACCTGCAGATACCAACCAACATTCCAGACGCGGTAAAGGTTATTGCTGCCGGGCAAACCAGGAAGATCGACCTGGGTGAAGTCACTGCCTGGGATATCACTGGTAAAAATCCCAAAAAAACATACTTTGATAATAACAGCGCGATTGGCTTGGAACCCTGTATCACCCTGATCCAGCAGCGAATTTCCTGGTTACATGGCTCGCTTCGTTACGTGGTCGCTGCACTTCTCGGGGTGCTTCAGAATCCCCAATGGAAGATGCACCTGGAGTGGGAGGACGGTGAATACAATGGTCCCGCCACTCTGGTGACGGCTGGCAATAACCCACTCACTGGCGGGGTTTTTTACATGGCACCCCACGCTGATCCATTCGATGGTAAGTTGAGCTGCGTGTTTGGATCCATGACTTCCAGGCTTCAAATACTCCGTTTGCTACCTACAACGATGAAATCTGGTGCTGGTAACTATGTAGAGCACCCCGCCATACACGAGATCAATGTCAGCTGGTTGAAGATCCATACAGACCAACCCACCCCTCTTCATGCCGACGGTGAAATCCAGTTCGAAGCCACCCAGGATATCGAGTATCATATCCTGCCAGCATATCTGCCGATATTGATGTATGCAAAATCCCGATAAGCTGGGTAGCACGCCCAATTTGTCTCTTACTCTACGGATATTCGCTGCCTTCTTACACCAATTCTTCAAATTACTTTACCACCAATTTGCATGGACCTACGATGGTGTCGCCTGGCTTGTCTCGCTGGGCGCGTGGCAAAAATGGGTTTTATCTGTCGTACCATACCTTAATGGACCGAGAACCCTGGAGATTGGCTATGGTCCAGGGCACCTTCAGACAACATTGTGCCAGAAGGGAATAACTCCTTTCGGCCTGGATGAAAGCCGTCAGATGGAAAATATTACCAGGCGGCGTCTAACCAGGCTTGGTTTGCAGCCAAATCTGGTCTGTGGTGATGCCCTGGCGCTGCCATTCGTTCAGCGAAGTATCCACCAGGTTGTGATGACTTTCCCATCCGAATATATTCTGAACCCCACAACACTTGCAGAGATCCATCGCGTGCTGGTAGATGATGGATTAGCAGTCATGCTGCCGTTGGCATGGATAACAGGTCGGAAGCCGTTGGAGCGCTTAGTTGCCTGGTTCACCCGCGCTGCCGGAGAATCTCCTGCATGGAACGAGCAATCGTTGGAACCCTTGAAAAATGCTGGTTTTAAGGTCAATTGGGAGATGATTGATCTCGGCTCGAGTAAAATCCTACTGATTCGTATGGTCAAGTCGACCAACTCTGGTGCAGTTTTGCAGTCGTTGTAGTGCGATATTGTTGTAAAATGGTGGGTATGGAGATTAAGCTGGCAGTTGCCAAAATCAATAAATACGCCACGTCCGAGAGTGGTGATTCGGTTGAGGTAGTTGAACGCCCAAACGGTGGAATTTCGGTGGTTATGGCAGACGGGCAAAGCTCAGGCAAAGGTGCAAAACAGGTATCATCACTCGTGGTTCGTAAGGTAATCTCTTTACTCTCTGAGGGTGTTCGGGATGGCGCTGCTGCACGGGCAGCTTCGGATTATCTCTTCACCGAGCGTAAAGGGAAAGTATCTGCCACGTTGAATATCGTCTCCATCGATCTGCAGACTGCCACGATGGTTATCACTCGCAACAACCCCCTGCCAGTTTTCATTGCATCACATGAAGAAATATGTGCTTTCGATGATGAATGCAATCCGATTGGCATCTATCGTGACACACGCCCATTGATCAATGAAATGCCACTCGAGCCAGGCCTGACTGTGGTCTTATTTACCGATGGTT
>JBGOYO010000366.1:0-3460 GCA_041479715.1 Anaerolineae bacterium | reverse complement strand
CGAATATCCCACCGGCGCGACCGAAGGGGTGAACGATGCTGTCGAGTGCATGGCTGTCATGCTCGAAGAGCTGGCATTTAAATCCAATACTGCGCTGCGCGGGGTGGGCGTGGGTTGCACCGGACCCGTCTACCCAGAAGAAGGCACCATCGGCAACGTGGAGTTCATGCCCGGGTGGGAGGGTGCCAACCTGGTGAAGATGCTCTCAATGCGCCTGGGGTTGAGCGTGGCGATTGAGAACGATGCCGATGCGGCTGCATTGGGCGAATGGGCCTGGGGCGCAGGTAGGGGCTCGTCCAACTTCATGCTGGTTACCGTCGGCACAGGCATCGGTGCTGGGCTGGTGCTCAACGGTCAGCTGTACCGCGGCGTCGGCGCAGCCCACCCCGAGATCGGTCACCACGTGATCGACCCTACCGGACCGTTGTGTTTTTGCGGCGCGCGCGGCTGCTGGGAAAGCCTTTCCAGTGGACCCGCCTTGGAACGCTGGTCGCAAATCCAGTACCCCCACGAAAAACCTCTCACCGCCCGTGAGATCTGTACCCTGGCTGAGCACGGGGATCAACCGGCCCTGGCAGCTGTCCTACGCACCGCGCGCTATTTTGCAATCGGTCTGGCTAACCTGGTGACGCTCTATATCCCTGAGTGTATCGCCCTGGGTGGGGGGCTGATGCAGGCTTATCCGCTATTCAAGGACGAGATCCAGTCTGCGATTCATAATAATTGCGGGTTGGTGCCACACGAGAAAGTGCGCGTGGTCCAGGCTGCGCTGGGTGCGCATAGTGGATTGGTCGGTGCGGCGCGGGTGTGGCTCCATCGCTACGGCCGTGTTTGATCATGCTTTAATAAGTATCAAATCAAGATTAATAATTAATTCCAATGGAGAGACAACTTAATGCCTCCCTCTTACCTGAATGATCTGCTCGACCAACCCAGGGCACTGCAAGCCACGCTCGACAGTCTGAGTCAATTGCCGCCCCTCACTTCTATTTTTAATAGTCTCACATCTGGCAAATACCGGCAGGTGATCCTCACCGGCATGGGTTCCTCCTATCACGGGCTGTATCCCCTCCAGCTGCGTCTTTTCCCGCTACCAGTGGGTGTTATCCGGCTCGAGACGGCGGAGTTGATTCATTATGCTGCTCAGCTGATCGACCCATCGAACCTTATCGTGGCGGTTTCGCAATCCGGTGGGAGCGCCGAAGTGGTGCAGCTTTTGGAGCTCACCCATGGGCGGGTCGAGGTGATCGGGGTGACGAATACCCCTGGGAGTGTGTTGGCCGAAAAAGCCAGTCTGGCGATCCTGACCTGTGCTGGGGAGGAAGCTTCCGTTTCTTGCAAGACCTATATCTCGGCACTGGCCGCTCTTGCCTGGCTGGGTGACCAGCTCACCGGTGAGCATTCTCATTATCCTGGCTTCAAAGGCACACCGCAGAAATTGGATGAGTATTGGTCAGGCTGGCCGGGCTCAGTGGAAGTGCTGCGCCAGAGATTAGACGCCATCGAGCATCTGTACCTGCTTGGCCGGGGCAGCTCAGTGGCAGCCGCCTGTGCCGGGGCATTGATCATCAAGGAAGCTGCCCGTTTTGGCGCCGAAGGCATGAACAGCGCGGCCTTCCGTCACGGCCCGCTCGAGCTTGTTTCCGGGAGCACTTTGGTGATGGTGTACCAGGGAGCAGCTACTACTGCAGGGCTAAACGCGAAATTGGTCCAGGATATCCTGGCTTGTGGGGGAGTGGTGGATCAGGTGATCATGGCTGTGGGTTCGCCACCTTTCAATCTGCCGGTGTGCCCATTGCCAGCATTGCCTATCTTCGAGATCCAATTTGCGCAGATGGTCAGCCTGGCGCTGGCTGAGCTTCAGGGGTTCGAAGCGGGGAAATTTCTCCACGCCAGCAAAGTGACGACTGTTGAGTAGTGGCATTCATAAATGCGTAGGGATATTAATATCATCATATCTGATGACCATTCGAAATTGGCTATAAAATAACTGTCCGAAGGTCTTTATCTTATGTCTGGCGTTCATGTACCTCGTTTTCATCATCGCATTCTTAGCCGTCAACAAACCCTGATGGTTCATGAGTATGCACTGCAGCTGCTTGAGACAGCTGGCTGTAGTGTTCAAAGCCAGGAAGCCCTGTACATCCTTGACCGTGCCGGATGTGATGTGCGGGATCCTGGGCGGGTAAAAATCCCTCGCAATTTGGTAAATGATGCTATCGCTGCTTCTCCCAGGAAAATCCAGGTTTATAACCGCTCAGGCAGCCTGGCAATGTCCCTGGACCCGGGTTGCTGCTATTACGGCACCGGCTCTGATTGCCCTAAAATTATTGATTTGTATTCAGGTGAACGGCGGCAGAGCACAAAGGCAGATATTGCTAATCTTGCAAAATTTTGTGATGCGCTGCCCAATATTGATTTCGTGATGTCATTCGGCATCGCGCAGGACGAACATGCCGGGGGAGATTTTGTGCATGGCTATGAAGCTCTCTTACTAAACACGGTAAAACCAGCCATCGTCACCGCCCACGGCCGAAACGACATGTTGACGATGATTGAGATGGCAGCTGCGTCAAGCGGTGGGTTTTCGAAGCTCAAAGAAAAACCGTCACTCATCCTTTACACCGAGCCATTATCCCCATTGGTTCACACCGAAATGGGGGTTAGCAAAGGTTTAGTGTGCTGCGAATACGGCATCCCGTTTATTTATATTGGAAGTCCGATGATGGGTGCCAGTGCACCAGCGACAATTGAAGGGATTCTGGTTCAGGCTGTTGCTGAATGCCTGTCCGGATTGGTAATTTTTCAGCAGAAAAAGCCCGGCGCAATGTTTATCTTTGGAGGGGATGCTACGGTGATGGACATGTCTACTATGATTTTCAGCTATGGTGCTCCAGAACTGCAAACCTTGAATGGCGCCCTGGCTGATATGGCCCATTATTATGGACTTCCATTTTTCTGCATCGCTGGAGCCAGCGATGCGAAGGTTTTAGATGCCCAGGCGGGTCTGGAATATGCCCTCTCCCTCTATAACGCCACATTGAACGGATGCAACATCATCCATGATTGTGGTTATCTTGAATCTGGTCTTACATCGTCATTCGAATCCGTACTATTTGCCGATGAAATAATCGGTTTACTCAAGCACATGCTCAAGCCATTACAGTTTGATTCTGACTCGGTTCCACTGGATATGATGAGCGAGGTTGGTCCTGGGGGTTCTTTCTTATCAACTCGCCACACTCGTGCACATTATAAGTCTTCGATATGGTTTCCTCGCTTCCTGGAAAGGAATGTGTATGAGCGTTGGCAGCAGGAGGGTGGAGCAGAATTGCGCGAAGCCTTGACTGAAAATGCGAAATTAATCCTTGAGCAACACCAACCTCAGGCACTCTCAGCAGAGATAATCCAATCAATTCATGCCGCCCTCCTCCGGCATAAACCGGATGTATGAGAAAGT
>JBGOYO010000365.1:0-3467 GCA_041479715.1 Anaerolineae bacterium | reverse complement strand
TTCCGACCAGGGTGTTGTGGACATTATCCAAAACAGGGTCGCCAGGTTTTACCGTCTCGGGTATCGCGCCTTCGATTCCGTCTGTAAAGTGAATGCGTACGGGCGCCGGAACACGGTCCCACAGCTGATATTTTTCGAGAATGGCACGAGCATCGCCATAAATTGTGGGGTCGGCAACCGTTGGACCTGAGGCGATCATATCCAGGCTATCACCGATCACATCCGATAAGATTAAGCTGATCACAGTGGCAGGGAACAGTTTTTTGGCGAGGCCACCACCTTTTAATTCATCCAAATGCTTGCGGATAGTGTTCGATTCAGTGATGGATGCTCCACAGGATAATAACAATGATGTAGTATCCTGGATATCCTTCAGTGACAATCCCGAGGAAGGATAAGTTATTAATGAAGAACCGCCGCCTGAAATCAGGCATATCACGAGGTCATGTGAGGATATATTTTGAACCAGGGTGACCAATCTTGATGAAGCAGCCTGGTTGCGCAGGTCAGGAATTGGATGTCCCGCCTGAATGAGCTCGATATGGTTATGTTGTAAACTACTTTGGGTACCGCTATACCCGTCCTTGGTTATTACCAAGCCGGAAGTGATGTGGTTCCCAAGGACCTCCACAACAGCCTCAGCCATCGGTACGACGGCTTTTCCGGCTCCAATGATGAATATTCTCTGGTAGGTATTGAGATCAAAGCTTAGATTGTCGATGGTGAGTTTACTTGCATCGAGTGAGACTTTATTTCGGATGCTCACCCCTGCGTCTGCGCTATCGATCGCGGTAGCCAGCACCTGGCAGATAGAGGTTCCCCATCGAGAGCTGAGGAGACTGCGAGTGGCAAATTTCTCAGGCGGGATGATCATTTACCGCAAATAGGCTTCTCGTTAGACGACCGGCTGGATCAGCTCTGGGGAATCATACTCTGGTTTGTTCACCATCCTGGACACCGGGAATGCGACCATTTCATCAGCAGGGTAGGGGACGAGCAAGTCGTTCAGCTGCTCGGGATGGCGATCCTCCGTGACCAGCCACCGATCGTAAGCATCCGGAGGGAGAATCACCGGCATACGATTATGGATGGGTTCCAGCAGAGAGTTCGGAGATGTGGTAATGATGGTGCAGGAATGCAGTTCAGTCTCGTCGGGTGATTTCCACAGCTCCCACAGACCAGCGAAAGCGAATGGCTGGTCGTTTTTCAGGCGGATATACATTGGTTGTTTGCTTTTCATGGTGGGGTCTTGCTTCCACTCATAGAAGCCATCCGCCAGGATCAGGCATCGACGGCGTCGATAGGCATTGCGGAAAGATGGCTTTTCTGCCAGTGTTTCAGCACGGGCATTGATCATGCGGTCTCCAATAGATGGATCTTTCGACCACGATGGGATCAACCCCCACTTGTACATGACCAAGATGTTATCACCAGTATTGGGTATCACCGCTACAGGCTGGGAAGGAGCAACATTGTATCTTGGGGAGAGATCATCCGGGATATCAGCCCATGGGAATGCTTCCTGGAGATGGTACGGATCGATCGTAAGGGTAAATCTCCCACACATAATCAACCTCACTTTCTGGTCACACAGACCCTTCTTGATAATTTTACTATTATTAAAAAGAAATGCGCAGACCTGATCTGCGCAATTCACTTCTGAGGAAGGAAAACCAATTTTGTGGAGATGGCTGGATCTCAGCCTGAAGGCCTTTGCCTGGTCAGTGAGATTATAAAGCATAGTGATGATATATGCCCCGTTCATTATCTCAGTAAAAGTTTGTGATACCAGGTCGCGCACCTGTGGTTAGGATATCAGCTGAGGCTCATTTTTGCTGGTATAGTAGGGGGTGGCTTTCACGCTATGGGTTATTCGAGGCGATCTATGTGGTCATGAACCAGGCAATCGAATAATGGGTTGGGAAATACCCGTTTGCTTCATCCCAGCAAGCTATCAGGTCGGGCAGCAAGAATATCTATATATATGTAATATTTCATACCCTTGTCGGTCAATACAGGCATGGGTATACTATGACGGATTAGGTCTTAATTATGCAAATCGAGAAGTTGATGGAATCCTTACCCGACATGTACACGATCACCGATCGTGAGCTGATCAACCGCGCTTACAGGATGGCGGAGAATGCACATAAGGGTCAAAATCGGGCATCGGGTGAGCCATATGTCAACCATTGTGTTGCAGTAGCAGCTATATTAGCCGAGTTGCGCGTACCCGTTGACGTGGTTGTCGCAGGTATGCTGCATGATACCGTTGAAGATACAACTGTCACATTAGCGGACATTAAAAACGACTTTGGTGAAGATGTTGCCAGGCTCGTTGATGGCGTCACTAAATTAACACAGCTTCCCAGGGTCTCTAGAGGAGACCAGCATGCTGAGGAAGAAATGCTGGATGAAGAATTGCGCCAGGTCGCAGACAGGCGAGGAGAGCCCACCCCAGAGGACACAGCTGAGCTGCGCACCAAAAGCCGTCGTTATGATCTGGTATCAGAAACGCTGCGAAAAACCTTTCTTGCGATGGGGGAAGATGTCAGAGTAGTTCTGATCAAGCTGGCCGACCGACTGCACAATATGCGCACCTTGGGTCACTTGCCAGCCCCAAAACGCCAGAGGATTGCCCAGGAGACATTGGATATTTTCGCTCCTCTCGCCAATAGGCTCGGTATCTGGCAGATGAAATGGGAGCTCGAGGACCTGGCTTTCCGCTACGTTAATCCCGAAAAGTATAAGGAAATTGCCACCAACATCGCTGAACGACGTCTTGACCGCGAGCGTGAGATGAAGGATATTATTGACCATCTCTCCGAAATCATCACTCAACCGGGGATAAAGGCGGACATATCGGGACGACCAAAACATATCTATTCGATCTACCGGAAAATGGTGCGCAAAGGCGTGCCATTCGACCAGGTACATGATATCCGCGGGGTGCGAATCATTGTGACAGATGTCCCGTCTGCATACAGCGCCCTGGGTGTGATCCATACGCATTGGAGACCCATCCCGGGGCAGTTCGATGATTATATAGCCGTACCGAAGGATAATTTTTACCAATCCTTACATACTTCGGTGCTATATGACGACGGGAAAACGCTGGAGATCCAGATCAGAACCCCTGAGATGCACCAAAATGCAGAGCTGGGTATTGCGGCGCACTGGAGATATAAGGAAGGAGCACCCCGCGACGACGCATTTGAGAAAAAAATCCTGTGGTTCCGCTCATTAATGGAATGGAGACAGGATATTGAAGACGCAGGTGAATTTGTCGACAGCCTCAAATCGGATGTATTCCAGGATAGGGTGTATATCTTCACGCCCAAGGGTGATATTTACGACCTGCCGGCTGGCTCAACTCCGATCGATTTCGCCTACCATGTCCACACGGATATCGGGCACCGCTGCCGAGGGGCGAAGGTCAACGGGAAACTGGTATCGCTGGACTATGT
>JBGOYO010000364.1:0-3476 GCA_041479715.1 Anaerolineae bacterium | reverse complement strand
CTCTGAAACCGCTAAATGAGATGATCTCGCGCCAGGTGAGCATCCCCGGCAAGTCGGAGGCCGACATCATCATGGGAACAGCAGGGCCTCCCCGGCGATCGCCTGACTTTCTAGCAGCGTCGATCGGGAATAATATCCTGGGGCAGTTTGGGTTTTATGGAAGGATTGGCGAATCGGTGCGGGAGCGCTCAGGCATGGCGTACCATGTCTCTTCCAGCCTGAGCGGTGGGATCGGCCCAGGGCCGTGGTTATTCCTGGCGGGGGTTGACCCGAAGAACCTGGAAAAAGTGGTTGAGCTCATACGCCAGGAAATCATCAGGTTTACCAGAGAGGTTGTAACCAGCGAGGAGCTGGAAGACAGCCAGGCGAATTATATCGGTCGTTTGCCGCTCTCGCTTGAGTCGAACTCGGGTGTGGCCGCCTCTCTGCTGAACTTAGAGCGCTACAGCCTGGGGCTGGATTATTACCTGCGCTACCCAGATCTGGTGCATGGGATCACGGCCGATGAAATCCTGGAGACGGCGCGGCGATATCTGCACCCAGACCGCCTGGCGGTGGTTACCGCCGGCACTTTTGAAGCGCCTAAGTAAACAGACGGGCCAGCGCATGCCTTCTTTACGAACCGGTGTTGACTTAATCGATATCGACCGCTTCACCCATGCCTATCTAAGGTACGACCAACGATTCCTGAAGCGATTGTTCACCGCTTCCGAGCTGGCTGAAAATGGTGATAACATGGCCTCCCTGGCAGCCAGGTTCGCCGCCAAGGAAGCCGTAGCTAAGGCGTTCGGAACAGGGATTGGCCATATCACCTGGCATGAAATAGAAATTTGCCGGGGGCGTTCAGGTGAACCGATCCTGCATCTATATGGCGAGGCTCAAAGAATGGCAGAAGAACACCACCTTACAGCATGGTCGCTCAGCCTGAGCCACACCCAAGACCAGGCGATCGCCATCGTGGTGGCGATGAGTGAGTAAGCTGTAACATTGAGAGATCGACGGCGATAGATTGGCAGCTTGCGCACTGAGAAAGTACAAGCACCTTGCCTCCCTTGATGGATCAAGAAAGGATTAAAGAATGGGAACCGTAATGACTCCCTTTAAACAGTTTGTTCAGTATTTACCCTATATCATACCGATCGTCCTGATTGAGCTGCTTCTGATAATCATAGCTTTGGTGGATTTGGTGCGTCGGGAAAAGGCGCGTTATATTCCCAAATGGGCTTGGGCGCTATTGATCATTTTTATTCAATTCTTTGGCGCGATTGGATACCTCATCTTTGGGCGGGAGGAATAGAGTGATGATTGCGGTGCGTACCGAGGAGCTGCACAAAGTATTTGGGGAATTTACCGCCTTGAATGGCCTTAACCTGAGCGTGGAAGAGGGCACCATCTTTGGATTCCTGGGGCCCAATGGAGCAGGCAAAACCACCACCATCCGCATCCTCACCGGCCTGGCACACGCCACCAGCGGGAAAGCCTGGGTGATGGGAAGTGAGGTGACAGCCAATGGGCATAAAATAGCCCAGGAAATCGGCTTCCTGCCGGAAGAGCCGGCATTTTACAGATGGATGACGCCGCCCGAATATCTGGACTATGTGGGGCGAATATTTGGCTTGCCCGTCACGGAGCGTTCCAACAGAATAAAAGAACTGCTGGCAGTGGCGGGACTAGAGGAATCGGCCAAGAGACGGATTGGTGGCTTCTCACGCGGGATGCGCCAGCGACTGGCATTGGCACAGGCGCTGATGAACCGTCCCAAAGTGCTGTTCCTGGACGAACCCGCCAGCGCCTTGGATCCGATAGGGCGCAAGGAGGTACTGGATTTCATCGAGCAGCTACGTGGGCAGTGCACGGTATTCATGTCCACCCATATCCTGGCGGATGTGGAACGGGTGTGCGACACGGTAGGGATCATCAACCGAGGCAAACTGGTGACGGAAGCGCCAAGGGAAGCCCTGCTTGCGCAATACGCCGTCCCTGCCCTGGAGGTGGAGGTGGATGAAAAATCGGAGGCTAAGATAAACCCATGGAGCGAATCATTAAAACGCGAGCCCTGGGTGAAGACCCTCAGTCGCCAGGAGCTGGTGGTGCGTATTATTGTAAATGATATTGAAACGGCGAAAACAGAGCTGTTGAGATCAGCCGCACAGGTCGGAATGGTGCTGAACAAGTATGAGGTTGTCAAGCCCTCACTGGAAGACGTATTCCTGCAACTGGTGAGTGAGGAGGAGGCAGAGAAATGAACTTATACACCGCATTTCGCAAGGAATGGATGGAAAGCCTGCGCAGCTACCGACTACTTATCGTTGTAATCGTGTTAGTCATCTTCGGATTGACCTCACCCTTGCAGGCCTTGCTTCTGCCAAAAGTTCTAGCCCAGGCTTTACCAATACCTGCTGGAACTGATATATCCGCGTTCATCAAGCCAGCAAAAGTGTCGGATTCAGTCGCTCAATATGTAAAAAATATGAGCCAGTTCGACCTTATTCTGGCTGTGCTGCTCGCTATGGGAGCCGTTGCCCAGGAGAAGGATAAGGGTACGGCGGCGATGATGATGGTGAAACCATTACCGAGAGGATCTTTCTTAGGGGCGAAATTCCTCGGTCTGGCTGCCATGTTTGCTATCGGCATCGCCATCGCCGGAATAGGCGCATATTATTACACTGGACTGTTATTTGAATTCATACCGATCTTGCCCTGGCTGGTGCTGAATCTGTTCTTGTTTTTGTACGTATTGGTGATCCTTGCGATCACCTTATTTTGCAGTACGATTACCAATTCACAAGCTGCTGCAGCTGGGATTGCCTTTGGGATATTTGCCGTCGGATGGATAGCAGGTGCCATCCGCGGATTTGGGAAATATCTACCGGGTGAGCTTAACACTTGGGGCCAACGCTTGATGCAGGGTGATACTACAATGTCCTGGATTGCATTAGGGGTAAGTATTGGGTTGATCGTGGTGCCTCTATTGGCTGCCTGGATGATCTTTAAGAGGCAGGAATTGTGACCCAATGGGGTTCATGTAAGGCGTCTTGTCCAAAAAGTAGTGGCGAGTGGAGGGATTAAACAATTAAGCTTGGAAAACCTCCGCTCCGGTCAAAAATCAGACCGGACAGGTTGCGCCCCTACGGTTATGGATCTGCAAAACTAAAAACTATAAAAAACTTTTTAAGAAAGCCCGTATTCAAACCCGGGATATAACGTGTAAGTACCTTCGCCCTTGCTAAAACTATCGTCTTAGCGGATAATAGCTTCCAGTCGGGTTTCTTTTTCTTTGCCGCAGGTAGACAATTGAATATTTGAGACGGTAATCCCACTTTCCTTGCCAAAGGAGGAGATATGTCAACCAAGCTCGGTCGCGTGCTGGTTACCATTATCAGCGTTATCGTTGTGATTGCCATTGTACTGGGGGCAGCGGGAGTATTCCTGGTGAGGAGCTCATTTCCACGCACGAATGGTGAAATCAAGCTGAG